>NZ_JBHWVI010000478.1:0-1007 GCF_042737005.1 Streptomyces sp. NPDC060027 | reverse complement strand
AAAAAAAAAAGCACACCACTTGGCGTAGGCCTAACATAGTCTAACACTCTGGGATGCAGGCCCGCCGTGCGGAGCGGGGCCGGGAGCCGTGCGCGCCGCGGCACGGCGTTCCGGGCATCCGCGGAATTCGCGTTCCCCGCGAAACGATCACCGGTTAGTCTCCCTCCGCGCGCATGGGGCGCGATGGGGAGAGTGGGGGACATGACCGACAGCGCGACCGGTTCGAAGAAGGGCGCCGGCGCCGGGGCCCAGGCCGTCTCCGCGGTGATGATGGTCGCGTTGGTCGCAGCGGGCATCTGGCTCCTGGCGCAGGTCCTCCCACAGGGCAGCGGCGCCGCCAGCGAACCGGCCACCTGCTCCAAGGAGGACAACAGGCGGCCCGCGAAACACGTCTCCGGAACGCGGCTCTGTGAAGCACTGAACCGCAAGGACCTTCCGGCCCTACTCGGGACGCCGGACGAACACGCGGAGACCGCCTCCGGAAGCGGGGGCTACTTCACCGTGGCCGGTGAGACCAGGATCGCCGGTTCCGAAGCGAACGTCACGCTCACGTCCTACTCCGTGAAGCTCTCGGCCGGCTACGACCGGCTCTCGGTGGCCGACTGGACCGATCTGCTGGGCACGTCCGCGGAGCCGCGGACGATCCTGGGCCATCCGGCGGTCCTCTACTCGGACCGGACCATCGCCATCACCTTCGGTTCCGACACGTCGGACACCGGTCCCGGCGGGATAGCCCGCCGCTTGGTGGTCGCCCAGGACGCGAAGGACGGCGGTGGCGCGTTCGAGGTCGCCATCTGGCGGCAGGACGATGTGACGCCGGACGACGCGGCCCTCCTCCGGGTCGCCGAGGCGGTGCTGCCGACGGTCCCGGGCTGGACCAACGGCTGAGAAGCCGCTGACGGAGGGCCCGACGAAGCGAAGCCGAAAGCAGGGGCACACCGGGAACGAACGTGCTCCGTCGTGCCTCGCCGCTGCACGGGGCCGGGAGGGGCGGCGCAGCCGATGGC
>NZ_JBHWVI010000477.1:0-1093 GCF_042737005.1 Streptomyces sp. NPDC060027 | reverse complement strand
GTTCGGGCTTGATGCCCTTCATCGATTCCAGCACGCTGGCCTTGGTGAGCTCGAAGGGGAAGCGGGCGATGACGCAGCGCATGTGACCTCACAGAGAGAAGAAGGAGAACGGCCCGGCCAGGGTGAGACGGTTCAGCGGGAGAGGGCGAGAACGCCCAGAGCACTGCCGCGTTCGTCGACCACCGGCAGGGCACCGAGCCGGAGGTAGCGCATCGCATGCTCGGCTTCGGCCGTCGTGGCCACGGATGTAGTGAACGACCGGTGGTCGCCGAGGATTTCGCGCAGGCGGACGCGGTCCGTGTAGGCGGTGCTGTCGCGGACGGCGGTGAGTTCGGTCCGGGTGACCAGGCCGGTGCACTGGCCGTCCTGGTCACAGACGACCAGCCGACCCGTGCATGCGGCGGCCATCACCGACAGCGCCACCTCGACACTCATGTCGTCACAGACCTGCGGTCCGGCCGCGTCCATGACCTCAGCCACCGTCATGTGCCCGGGGCCGGCGCTCGCCGGGCGGAGCTGCATCTGAACCAGCGTCACAAGGTGCCTCCTGCAGAGATGGGTCAGCTTCCTGATCACGAAGGTTCTAGGCCGCCGTGCCGAAGACGGTCTGGCGTACAGGCGCGCGCCGGGTCGTCGAAGAGGGACGGCGCCGGCCTCGCGAGGTACTGCGCTTGGAGCGCTCGGCCACCGGTGCGGTGATCACGACCGGGATGCCGGACGGGGCCTGGGCGCCGGTGATCCGGTGCAGAGCCTCGTCGCCCGAGCGGATCTGGGTGGTCTGCGGCCGGATCCCGGCATCCGACATGAGGCGGACCATGCCGCGGCGCTGGCTCGGTGTGACGAGGGTGACGACGCTGCCGGACTCGCCGGCTCGTGCCGTGCGTCCGCCGCGGTGGAGGTAGTCCTTGTGATCGGTCGGCGGATCGACGTTCACGACCAGGTCGAGGTTGTCGACATGGATGCCGCGCGCCGCGACATTGGTCGCCACCAGCACGCTCACGTGCCCCGTCTTGAACTGCGCCAGCGTGCGGGTGCGCTGCGGCTGTGACTTGCCGCCGTGCAGCGCGGCGGCCCGAACCCCGCTGCTGAGAAG
>NZ_JBHWVI010000476.1:0-1111 GCF_042737005.1 Streptomyces sp. NPDC060027 | reverse complement strand
TGCTGGTGCGTCAGTTCCCCGTCGGGGCCCGAAGCTGGAACCGTTGCTTTTGTCTGATGACGAGCGGACGGTGTTGGAAAGATGGCTGCGTCGGGCGACATCGGCCCAGGCTCTGGCCCTGCGAGCACGGATTGTGCTGGCGTGCGCGGGGCCCGAGGTGCCGGCGATCGTCGCGGTCGCCCGTGATCTGCGGGTGACCGCGGACACCGTCCGCAAGTGGCGGCGGCGTTTCCTCGCCGAGCGGCTGGACGGGCTGGCTGATGAGCCGAGGCCGGGCCGCCCGCCCACCATCAGCGTCGACCAGGTGGAGGCGGTCGTGGTCAGCACGCTGGAACAGGTGCCGAAGAACGCCACCCACTGGTCGCGGACATCGATGGCCGAGCACAGTGGTCTGTCGAAGTCGACCGTGGGCCGGATCTGGCGGCAGTTCCAGCTCAAGCCGCACCTGGCGGACACCTTCAAGCTGTCAACGGACCCCTTGTTCGTGGAAAAGGTCTATGACGTCGTCGGGCTCTACTTCAACCCGCCCGAGGGTGCGGTGGTGCTGTCGGTGGACGAGAAGTCGCAGATCCAGGCGCTGGACCGGTCCCAGCCGGTGCTGCCGATAATGCCGGGCATGCCCGAGAGGCGCACCCACGACTACGTCCGCAACGGCCTGACCACCTTGTTCGCCGCGTTCGATGTCGCCACGGGCGAAGTCATCACAGCCCTGCACCGCCGGCACCGGGCCGTGGAGTTCAAGAAGTTCCTGATCCGGATCGACAAGGAGGTGCCCGCTCACCTGCAGGTCCACCTGATCGTGGACAACTACGGCACCCACAAGACGCCGGCGATCAAGGCCTGGCTGGCCAAACACCCCAGGTTCGAGCTGCACTTCACCCCGACCGGCTCGTCCTGGATCAACCAGGCCGAGCGGTGGTTCGGCTACCTCGCCCACCAGAAGATCCGCCGCGGCGCACACAAGAACATCCAGACTCTGGAAGCCGACATCCGGGCCTGGGTCAAAGACTGGAACCACGACCCCAAGCCCTTCATCTGGACCAAGACAGCCGAAGAAATCCTCGACTCCCTCGCCCGCTTCTGCCGACGGATCTCTGGCGCAGGACACTAG
>NZ_JBHWVI010000475.1:0-1148 GCF_042737005.1 Streptomyces sp. NPDC060027 | reverse complement strand
CAACTGAGATGGACAGTAGCACGCCGCAACGGACCGCGCCGGTTAAGTAATTCCACTCCGCTCGTTGCGGCAAAAACCCTCACTACACGGTCCGGCAAACTCTCACCTCACGAGCACAGATATTGACTCACTCGCAGTGCAACGTTCCAGAAAAGCGGAGTCGTCAGGCGCAACCAGGGTTGTCAGGCGCTTTGGCGTGTCCGGCTGTCCATAGGATCGCATTGAACAGCGGCCAAGAGCAGCCACCAACTTGAGGCGGACCTGCGCTGATCGCCGCGTCCGGAGCAGTAGTCGAGCGTTCGATCCGGTGAGGGGACGTCACCGTGGATCGCGTCGGGCAAACTGCGCCCTCCGGAAGTGCCGTGCGCTCAAGGGTCCGGCTTCACCAGGACATGGCGGCTGACATCGGGCTGAAACTTTGGGTGTTCGTTCGCCGTCTGCCCGACGGGCGCCGCATCCATGACGACAAGGGTGCTACCCCCGTGCGCATGTGCTGCAGGTAACGTTCCAGGCGGGCGTACCCGGCCCTGAAAGGGGTAGCGGGCGGGGAGAGGGAAGCGAGCACGGATGGACGGGACAAGAGGAGCCGAAGGCGAAACGGCCTCGCTGTTGGAGACATCGCTCGCACTGGACAGCGACGGCTCCTGCATAGCTCAGGCCCGTCATCTGGCCGCGGCTTTCCTGACGAAGGTGAGAGACGACCACGGCATCCCGGTACTGACCGCCACGGTCGAGATCGTCCAGCTGATCGTCAGCGAACTGGTGACCAACGCCCGAAAGTACGCGCCGGGACCGGCCCTCTTGCACCTGCGGGTCACCAGTGCCGTGGTGCGGGTTGAACTCTGGGACAGCAATCCCGCAGTGCCGGCTGCACAGGCGCTGGATCCGGAACGCGTCGGCCAGCACGGCCTGGAGATCGTCAGGGCACTAGCCCGAACCGTCATCGTCGAGCGGACCCCCCTCGGCAAGCGCATCACCGCGGACATCGCCCTCATCCCGGCCACCGCGTAGCCCGTCTGCTGTCATCGCACCTCTCATGGAACGCATGGAGGGGCCCCGGTGCTGTACCGCCACCGGGGCCCCGAAGGAACTGCTACACCAACATCCCGCCCTTAAGCAGCGCCGGCCACCTGTTTGCGCAGACCCCA
>NZ_JBHWVI010000474.1:0-1174 GCF_042737005.1 Streptomyces sp. NPDC060027 | reverse complement strand
GGCTCCGGCAGGAGCCGCGCGAGGTACCGGTGGAGGTCACGGAGTACCTGGCGGGCCGGCTGGAGATCGCCGACGCCGGAGCATCACCTGCTGGAACTGGAGCTGGCGGCCGCCACCGAAGTCCGGCGGACGGCGGCGCAGCCGCTGACTGGGGAACGGCTCACTGGATCAGCTCGATGTGCGGATGGTCCGGGGATACCGGGCAGACGTGCAGCTGCAGATCGTAGCCTCGGGCGAGGTCGAGCATGGTCGGGTTGTGCGGTTCGGGATGGATGGTGGATGACAGAGAGCGGGCTCGGTCCTCGTCGGGAATCCAGTCGGGATAGTTGGAGTTCCATTCGCCCGAGGCGATGGTCAGCAGCGGCTCCATCTCGGTGCCGCATGAGGGGCAGAGCCGGGGTATGGGATCGGTGAGGCCCCAACTGGTCCAACCACCGACCTTCCAGCCGGGAGCGACGGACATCCTGCCCGTGTAGAGCTCGTTGTAGAAATCCTTCGAGTAGGGCGTGTCAGAGCTGTCCAGCGGGTACGGCGTGTTGTTAAAGGTGTCCAGAGCGGCGCCGGCCGCCTGCCACCTGCGCCAGTCCTCCAGCCGCCGCTGGAGCTCCTTGCCCAGTTCCATGATGTTGGGGTATTCGGTGATCTGCTCCGGCGTGAGCAAGCACGGCTCCGGCAGGTAGCCGGGGAACTGGATCGCGGGCGGCTCGGGGGGTGTGTCGAGGATGTCGGTGACTGCGGCGGCGGACCGCCAGAACAGCGCGGTCTCGGGCTGCGCGGGGTGGTCGAAGGGGCACCACAGCACTTGGAGCAGATCTGCCTCGGCCTGCCCGGGCGGGCGCAGCAAGGGGACGTCGCGTACGTACAACTGGGCCACGGGCAGCAGGGGGATCGGGCCCTCGGGCCACGGGCGGCCGGCCTTGATCCGCTCCTCGATCGCCAGCTCCTCGGGCGTGTACCGGGTCCCCGGGGGATCGCCGCCCGGCCGGTTCGCCACCGCTGCCCGCATGCGTCGCCGCTGCCGCACGTCCTCAGGCGAGAGGATCGCGTTCCGCCCGTCCCACTGGTGCGGTCCCTCGCAGTGCGGCCATGGCTCGTCGGCGGGCCACAACACGGGCCCGCCCACGGACCAGGCCTACCGCGTGGGCCACCCCCGGCGGGGCATCACCCGGGACCC
>NZ_JBHWVI010000473.1:0-1180 GCF_042737005.1 Streptomyces sp. NPDC060027 | reverse complement strand
ACCTCTTCCTCGCTCAGGCACATCAGCTGGGAGAGTTCCTTGACGGTGGGGGTGCGGCCGAGCCGGCTGCGGAGCTCCTCGGTGGCCTTGGCGAGCTGGATCCGGGCTTCCTGCAACCGCCTGGGGACATGCACGGCCCACGAGGTGTCGCGGAAGAAGCGCTTCATCTCACCGACGATGTAAGGAACCGCGAAGGAGGTGAACTCGACTTCGCGAGTGAGCTCGAACCGGTCAATGGCCTTGATCAATCCGACCATGCCGACCTGGACGATGTCCTCCATCTCGTCCTGGCCGCGGCTGCGGAAGCGTGCGGCCGCGAAGCGGACGAGGGTCATGTTCATCTCGATGAGGGTGTTGCGCGCGTACTGGTACTCGGGTGTGCCCTCTTCGAGAACGGTGAGTTGGTCGAAGAACAGCTTGGACAGCTGCCGGGCGTCCTTGGGGGCGACCCGCGAGGGGTCCGCTATCTCCGGGAGTGCCACGGTCTGTGGTTGTGCCGCCTCGGTCACCGTCATGTCAGGCCCCTCCCACGGTTCCAGCCCTCGTACTGCCGGCTGCTGGAGGCCGACACCGGCGCGGGTACCCGCATGCGGCCGGTCCATGCGAATGGCGGGGTGTCCCTCGCTGTCTCGTTCCAGGTGTGGTGCGCGTGAAGGGGTGCTGTGTGCGCGTGGGGTGTCTCCTGCTGGTGCACATCCGCAGGGTGATCGGACGGGTGACCTATCGAGCATGCGCCGAGGGCGTGCTTACCGACGTCGTCCTGGACGAACCGTTCCGCGACTGCGGGCTGGGCACCAAGGCACTGTCCCATCCGCGGTCCCAGTATCCCGACGTCACCTCGCGCACCACACGGGACACTCGCCTCATTCGCCCGTCCTCGCTTCGTGGGTGAGAACGAGGGCAGCTCGGCATCGCAGCCGTTGGGCTCCCGGACGGGGGAGCCCGAGGCGGCCCGCATAGTTGCCGTGCTGGTTGACCGAGCGTGGTCGGCGGCCGTTCACATCCTCCTTCAGCGGCTTCCGTCCCCGGCCGATGTGTCCTCCGGGTTGACGCCCGTGTAGGCGGAGGCATCCTTTTTGCCGCTGGGGCGGCGGGATGCTCCGCGGCGGCCGGTGTCGTGCATGCCTTCGGACTTTTCTCGGTCTTCGCCACTCGCGGTCAGGCTGTCCGAGGGCGTGCC
>NZ_JBHWVI010000472.1:0-1193 GCF_042737005.1 Streptomyces sp. NPDC060027 | reverse complement strand
CGCGGGGCGCCCACTCCCCCCCCGCCACGGGGGTGTCCCCGGGGTCGGTGGGGGTGGGTCCCGGGCCCGGCGAGGGCACGGTGGACCGCATCCGTGCCCTCGCCGGCACGAGTGAAGCGCGGGCCCTGCCGGACGGCAGCACGCTGGTGCATCTGCAGCCGACCGGAAGCGTCGACGGGAAGGCGGCGACGGATCTGGTCGAGCGGGTACGGCAGGTACGCGGCGACGAACCCGTCGAGGTGACCGGCGTGGCGGCCCGGCTGGTCGACTTCCGCGCGATGCTCGCCGACCGGGCGCCCTGGGCCGCGGTCACGGTCCTCGTCGGCATCCTCGTCCTGCTCTTCGCCTTCACCGGTTCGGTGCTGATCCCGCTGCGGACGATCGCGACGACGCTGCTCAGTCTGGGAGCCGCGCTCGGCGTGGTGGTCTGGGTCTTCCAGGACGGGCATCTGGCCGGGGTGCTGGGCGCCGAGGGTCTGGGGTCGCTCAGCCTGACCGCTCCGCCGCTGATCATCGCGATCGCCTTCGGACTCGCCATGGACTACGAGCTGTTCATCCTGGCCCGGATGCGCGAGACCTGGCTGCGGACCGGCGACCACCGGGAGGCCGTCGTCACCGGGCTGCGCCGTTCGGGCCGGGTCGTCAGCTGCGCGGCCCTGCTTCTCGCCATCGTCTTCGGCGCGTTCATGACCGGTGGCTTCTCGCCCATCCTGCAGATCGGCCTCGGCCTCACGCTCGCGGTCCTGATCGACGCGACCGTCGTCCGCATGCTCCTCGTACCGGCGACGATGGCGCTCCTCGGCAAGCGGGCGTGGTGGGCCCCGGGCTCGCTGCGCAGGGCGCACGACCGGCTCGGCGTGAGCGAGGAGGAGCCGGCGGGCCGGCCCCAGCCGGCCGGCGTCTGACCTCGGTCCCGAGCGGTACCCCGTTGACGCCGGTCCTCGGACCGCCGGGGCTCCCACCGCTCGGACGCGAGCGGTCCGGCATCCGTCTTCCCCGGCGGCGGATGCCGGACCGTCTCGGCGCGGGCACGGACGGCGGTGTCGTCCGCGCGCACGGCGGTGCCGTCGCACGACCGGGCTGCGCCCTGCCCGTCCCCTCCGGTCAGTTGGGCAGCTCGGCCAGCAGGCGGCTGTCCCGGGGTGAGGGGCTGCGGTCGAGGCGGGTGTCCAGGAGGCGGCGGGCCGCTTCAC
>NZ_JBHWVI010000471.1:0-1221 GCF_042737005.1 Streptomyces sp. NPDC060027 | reverse complement strand
TACGACACGCAGATGGCCGACCAGCTCGACGCCGCCATCGAGCAGAACGGCAAGGGCGATCTCGCCGCGCTCCTCGCCGGCGGCGACACCTGGACAGTCGTCGGCGCAGATGTCGGTATCCCGGCTCCAAGGACGCCGTCAGTGACCGGCAACTGACGGGAGGGGGTGGTGTCGGTGAGCGGTTGCCGCTCTGCACGGCGTTGCTACCCGCCCGGCTGACGGGGCAAATCCGACTCGCCCGCACCCCGGCGATCATCAGGGCTCGAGACACTCCCGGTCACGCGGCAAGGCACTGAGCCGTTGCCAACCTTGGTGACAGCGACGTGAGTTGGTGTGGGGCGTGTTCGGGAAGAGGTGAAGCTCCTGGTAGATGGGTTGTCGAGCAAGGGCAACCTGCCCGCCCGGTGCTGCATGTGCGCGCAAGTCGTTCGTGATCCGCGACGGGACGCTGCTGCCGTTCGACTGCATCGCCGCCGACCGCCCGTACCACTCCCGTCCAAACCGTCCCGTCCCCAAGGCCTCAAGCTGAGGTTGGGAACGGCTCATTAGGATCCGTCTTCAAAGATCATCGGGTGGTAGATCATGGCGGGGTGATACGTCGCCATGAACTCACCGATCAGGAGTGGGAGTTACTCGCTCCGCTCATACCGCGGGCCGCGACAGGCCGTCCGCGTGTGGAGGATCGGCAGGTCATCAACGGGATGGTTTACAAGATCCGGACCGGGGTCTCCTGGCGTGACCTGCCGGAACGCTACGGGCCGTGGCAGACGGTCTACACCCGCTTTCGCCGCTACGCGTTGGACGGCGTGTTCACCCACGCCCTCCAGCAGATCCAGACCCACGCCGACGCCGTCGGCGACATCGACTGGCTCGTCCAGATTGACTCCACCATCGTCCGCGCCCACCAGCACGCCGCCGCCACCGGCCGAAAAGGGGGATCCACCGGCCGGACGAACCGGACGATCACGCCCTCGGCCGATCCCGAGGCGGACTGACCACCAAAATCCATCTCGCCTCCGACGACCGCTGCCGGCCGCTGGCTTTCCACCTCACCGCCGGACAGGCCGGTGACGCACCCGCCTTCACCGACGTCATGGCCCGCCTGCGCGTTCCCCGTCTGCGAGGACGGCCCCGCTGCAGACCCGACCAGGTCGTCGCCGACAAGACACCCCATGCAGCTATCGGGTCAAGCAGCTGTGGCGAGTGGTGATGGTTTCGGCG
>NZ_JBHWVI010000470.1:0-1223 GCF_042737005.1 Streptomyces sp. NPDC060027 | reverse complement strand
CCTAGTGCTGGATTCCTCATTGGATGTACACATATCGGCGCCGCAGGAGGCGGGTTGGTGGTGCGGGTCTTCCCCATATCCAGGGCCGGGCTCGGGCGTTGAGCTGGGATGTTGCGAGGTGGGTGGCGTGTTCGATCTCGGCTGGTCCGGCGAATGACTGGCCGGCGAGGGCGGCTTTGCGGAAGATGCGCCACCAGCCTTCCTGGAGGTTGAGCCAGCAGGCACCGACGGGGATGAAGACGTGCTGGATTCGCGGGTGGTCCTCCAGCCAGGTCCGGGTGGACAGGCTGTTGTGCGAGGACAGGTTGTCGGTGACGACGTAGATGTCCCCGGTGGGATTGGCTGCCTCGACCTTCTGAAGAAACTGCTGGTAGAAGAGGCTGTTGCGGGAGGAGGCGGTCATGGTGACTTCGTGTCCGTCCCGAACTCGCAGAGCGCCGTAGACCCAGGTCTTCTCCGGCCCGCGACCGTAGTCGACTTCCGCCTTGATGCGGCGGCCGTCCGGCGACCAGCCCGGCGCCGGCGGGAACGTGCGGGGGATCACCGGTCCGAGCTCGTCGGCGCAGACGACCGTCGCGCCTTCGGGCGGGCAGGTGTAGAGCTCGATGATCCTGGTCCTTTTCCCTCGAAGTCCGCGTCTCTCGAGCGGGTCCATGACCGGGTACGGCGCCAGCGCACCCCCTCGGCCAGCAGAATCCGGCGGACCTGGCTGCGGCCGACCTCTATGCCCAGCCTCCTGGCCTCGGAGGCAAGCGCGTCAAGGGTCCACTCCGGTGGCCCGGACTCATCCGCCGCGGCCAGTTCTCCGTCCGCTTGCATGGTCAGCCGGCCAGGAGCCGGCTGCTTGACGAGGCCGATGATTCTGGAGCGTTCCGCCTCAGTGATCCGCCGTTTGCGGCCCTGCCCGCCCAGATCCTCCAGCCCGTCCAAGCCCAAGCGGTTGAAGCGGTGCAACCAGCGGCGGACCGTCTTCTGGCTGCACCTCAACTCGTCCGCGATAGACGGTACTTGCTGCCCGGCCCAGCTCAGTTCGACCATCCGTGCCCGCAGCACCAGATCAAGCGGTGCCTTGCGTGCTCGCGACAGCCCAAGCACGGCCCGTTCCTCGTTCTCGTCACGGCTCGACCGTGCCCGTAACACCACCGTCCAGCACCCGCCCCCGAGTACCCGAAGCGCCCCGCCACCAGTACTTATACCCAGGGATTGAGGAATCCAGCACTAGT
>NZ_JBHWVI010000469.1:0-1279 GCF_042737005.1 Streptomyces sp. NPDC060027 | reverse complement strand
GCGGTCCGGGACATCGCGGACAGCCCTGCCCCGCTGATCGGCAGCGTGGCCACGGCCGCGGTGCACACGTCGATCACGCCGACCCGGGCACCCCGTCGGGCGGCCTGCTCGGCGACCAGCACCTGGATCCGGGCGGACCGGCCCTCGGCCCTCATCCAGGCCACCGCGTCCAGCCGTCGTGGGCCCGTACGGAGAGATCTGGCGGCCGTCGACTCCCACCATGTTCCGTGCGCTGGTGGTCCCCCTCGGAGAGCGAACCGTAGCGATGCCGGAAGATGTCCAGCCATCTCCAGGAGAGCAGTGCGGTGAGGGTCGAACGGTCGTCCGGGTCCACCGAGGTGGCGTCGAAGCCGAGCGGCCGGGAGCCGTCGCCGCGCACCGGGAACCCGCGGACGCGTCCCCGGCGCGACCACTGGGGCGGGGCGGGTGGGGTCGCGGCGGGGGCGTCCCCGAGAGAAGGCGGCTGGGGCTCGAACGGGAGGCCCAGGAGGAGGAACCCGGAGCCGGTGAGGTCGAGTATCAGAGCCAGAGTCGGTGGTGGGTGGTGCAGTCGCAGGGTCCCGCCGGTCTCGGTGGTCTGCTGTGCGGCGCGCAGGAAGGTGTTGAGGCCGCTGCAGTCGCAAAAGGTGACGCGGGCGAGGTCGACGTCGATGGTGCGGATGCCGTCGTCCAGGCACCGTTTTAGTGCTGTGCGCACCAGCGGTGCCGATTCCAGGTCGATCTCACCGGCCAGGGTGATCAAAGCCCGGCTTCTTCGGTCTTGGCGGTAGATGGTGGGCTGCGGGAGGGGCATGACGCCTCGGTTCTGAAGACCGTCCGGCAGCCGACGCCGTGGTGCCGGATTCCCGGCCCCTCGTGGCGCGCTGTCGGCAGGGGCGACGTTCGGGGGAGAGGAAGCGAGGCCGGTCCGACAGCCTGTACGTCACGCCGGGCACCCGGTTCCCTCCAGGGATGGGCCGGGTGACGGACGAAAGGTCCACTCCCTGCGCCATCTGAGTCGTACATCGACAAAGCCGCCAGGGTCTGGGACGTCCGTACAGCAGCATAGTCGTCGCCCGGTGCGCGGGGCGGCCCGAAGCCGCCCATCTCAGGATGTGAACGGTGCCAGAACGCGGTGACGCGGGTATGTCCGGTGCCCTGCACGGTACTTGGGCCTGCTGCGAGAACGCCGCGGAACCTGACCCGGCTGAGGCGAGAGCCCGGGTTCTGCTAGCCGGTGGCCGAACTGAGGGCGATGTCGGCGGTGATGCGCTTGCCGACGGGTGTCTGCTCCGTGGTG
>NZ_JBHWVI010000468.1:0-1282 GCF_042737005.1 Streptomyces sp. NPDC060027 | reverse complement strand
AGCTCACGGAAGCCCTGGGCGGCAATGTTCGAGAAGTGGGCGAACACGTCAGCGCCGCCACCGTCCTGCTCGATGAAGCCGAAACCCTTGTCCGCATTGAACCACTTCACGGTACCAGCAGTCATGTCATATCTCCTTTGGGGCAGTACACCGACGTCCACACTGTGCGGACACCGTGTCGCCGCGATGATTACCCCGCCCGGAAATGACCGGAAATACAAAAGCACTCTCTTCCGACGGAGCCGGAGGGGAGCACTTGAAGTTTTGGGAACCACAACTGCAACTGAGATGGACAGTAGCACGCCGCAACGGACCGCGCCGGTTAAGTAATTCCACTCCGCTCGTTGCGGCAAAAACCCTCACTACACGGTCCGGTAAACTCTCTTCTCGCGAGCACAGATATTGACTCACTCGCAGTGCAGCGATCCAAAAAAGAGAGCGGGGTCATCAGCCGCTGCAACCCGGGGCTTCAGGATGCGCTGCCGTACGCGGCCCATCGCATGGCCGGGTTCCAGAGGGCAGCGGCCATCGATCGGGCGGCACGATCTCCCGGTCGCGGTAGGCGTGTGTCCCCAGCCACGTGCGTACGGACAGCGAAACTGGCGTGCGGCCAGACCACCCGACCTGGCCGAGCGCGTATTGGCGACACCTCGTGGGCCGTCCGTATCCCGGCAACTCTCAGCCCACGACCTGAAGGCTGGGTGGCCGGGTCCGCTCCGGGTGACCTCCCAATCAGCAAGGTCGTAGGCACCGACCACTGAGTGGGCCCTTGCGGCCGTTGATCCCCTTTACTGAACGGCGGCTGCTCCAGATGCGGCTGACTTTGTCTGATCGCCCGCACACCCCAGCGGCCACTCCCCGGGCCGTCCGCGCCACGTTCGTGCGCTCCGTCCGCGCCCGCGGGGCACCGGCTCCTGATCCGGGTCGCCCACGCGGCGGTGGAACCTGGCCGCGGTCGATCCAGCCACGGGCTCCGGGCGCGTGGTCAGCAAAATTCCGTCTTCTCTCATGACTGCCCATCGGGCTCGGTCCAAGCGTCGGCGCATCTGCCGAGCCCGAGCTGAGACCGGACCGCGAGCCCGAGGTGCCGGTCCAAGCCGTCTCAGACCGCAGCAGCTGTCGGGTCTGCCGTTCCGGTCTCGCGGCGGTATGCGGCGTTCAGTTGCTGGGCTTCTTCGAGCTGGTCTTCGAGGATGACGATGCGGCAGGCGGCCTCGACGGGGGTGCCCTGGTCGACGAGTTCGCGGGCGCGGGCGGCGATGCGCAGCTGGTAGCGGGAGTA
>NZ_JBHWVI010000467.1:0-1296 GCF_042737005.1 Streptomyces sp. NPDC060027 | reverse complement strand
ACAACGGCTAACACAATGAGGTGGATCGCTCCTGGCTGCCGTGTCCGGGGCGGAAGTTGAGCGTTCTATCCGCTGTGGGGACGTCACCGTGGATCGTGTCGGATGAGCTGTGGGATCTCCTGGAGCCGTTGCTGCCGCAGCGTGAGCGCAGGTTCCGGCATCCGGGCCGCAAGCCGTTGCCGGACAGGGACGTACTGTGCGGGATCTTGTACGTGCTGCACACCGGAATCCAGTGGGAGTACTTGCCTCAGGGCCTCGGCTTCGGCTCGGGCATGACGTGCTGGCGACGGCTGCGGGACTGGAACGAGGCCGGCGTGTGGCAGCGGCTGCACGAGGTTTTGCTGGCTGAGCTGAACGCGGCCTCCCGGCTGGACTGGTCCCGCTGCGTGGTCGACTCCTCCCACGTCAGAGCGCTAAAAGGGGGATACACACAGGCCCCTCGCCGGTCGACCGAGGCCGGGCCGGCTCGAAACACCACCTGATCACCGACGGGTTCGGCACCCCGCTCGCGGTCCTGCTGACCGGCGGCAACCGCAACGACGTCACCCAGCTCCTGCCCTTGCTCGACGCGATCCCGCCGGTCCGCGGCAGGGTCGGCCGTCCCCGCCGCAAGCCGGACTCCCTGTTCGCCGACCGCGGCTACGACCACGACATCTACCGTGACCAGGTCCGCGCCCGCGGCATCGTGCCCGCGATCGCCCGCCGCGGCGGCCTGCATGGCACAGGACTGGGCACCTACCGGTGGGTGGTCGAGCGGACCTTCGCCTGGCTCCACGGCTTCCGACGCCTTCGCATCCGGTGGGAACGCAGAGCCGACATCCACGAAGCGTTCCTCAAACTCGCCTGCTGCCTCATCACCCACCGACAGATGCTCTTCTTGACCCGCCCGCCAGTCAGCCGTTCCGTCAGCAGAGCTCAGGCAGACTAGGCATGTGATCCGCAGCGACCTTGAATTCGCGCTCGCCCTGGACGACAGCCCCTCTGCACGAGCCGCCCTCCTTGCGCTTCGGGCCGGTGCAGCCTTCGAGCTGTTGTCCGAAGGGCATCAGGCCGCCTCCGCCCAGCAGTTATGGGACATCTGGGCCTTCCGGCACCAGACGATGCTCGACACCGATGTCACCCCGCGACCGGGACTGGCCGAAGCCGTTGGCAAGCTCCAAGCTGCCGGAACTTCCCTCGTCCACCTGGCAAAGATCACCAGCTCACAACGGCGCTTTGTCATCTTCCTTGCAGAGGACCTTACGCACTGCATCGCCTGCATGGGCTGACAGACGACCTCATTGTGTTAGCCGTTGT
>NZ_JBHWVI010000466.1:0-1332 GCF_042737005.1 Streptomyces sp. NPDC060027 | reverse complement strand
AGAACTGTCCGAGCTGTGATGAGGGCAGCCTCCCCGCGTGATCGACGACTTTGCCGACGCGACCTGGGACCGTGAACTCGACGACCTCTTCCTGCGCATCGGCCACCGCTTCGGCCGCGCCGACCTGCGACGCCGCATGCGCGACTACGTCCGCGCCCTGCTCGGCCCGGTCGGCCGCAAAAACGGCTGGCAACTGGCCGAACACGCAGGCCACCGCACCCCCGACGGCCTGCAACGGCTGCTGAACGGAGCCACCTGGAACGCTGACGACGTCCGCGACGACCTGCAGACATACGTCGCCGACAAGCTCGGCGAAGCCGACGGGGTCCTCATCCTCGACGACACCGGCTTCGTCAAGAAAGGCACCACCTCCGCGGGTGTGCAGCGCCAGTACTCCGGCACCGCCGGCCGCACCGAGAACTGCCAGATCGGCGTCTTCGCCGCCTACGCCACCACCCGCGGACGCGCCCTGGTGGACCGCGAGCTGTATCTGCCCAAGTCCTGGACGGACGACCGCGAACGCTGTCGCGCCGCCAAGATTCCCGATGAGAGGAACTTCGCCACCAAACCAGAGCTGGCCAGGGCCATGGTGCTGCGCGCACTCGCCTCGCCGCTGCCGATCGCCTGGGTGACCGCGGATGCCGCCTACGGCCAGGAATGGCGCTTTCGCCGGATGCTGGAAGAAACCGTCATCGGCTACGTGCTCGCCGTCCCGAAGTCGCAGCAGGTGCCGCGCTTTGGCCGTATCGACCACCTCTTCACGCAGGCGCCGGATGAGGCATGGGAGAAGCGCTCGTGCGGCGACGGCGCCAAGGGCCCGCGTGTCTATCACTGGGCTGCTGTCCAGCTCCCGGTGATCGAGGACTTCGACGGCGAGCGGCCCACCCATCACCGCTGGGCGCTGGCCCGGCGCAGTATCAGCAGACCCGATGAGATCGCCTACTACCTCGGTTATGCCCCGATGGGCACAGGCGTCGACCGGCTCGTGCGCGTTGCCGGGCGCCGGTGGGCGATCGAGGAGTGCTTTCAGGCCGCGAAGAACGAGTGCGGCCTGGATCAGTACGAGGTCCGCCGTTACGTCGGCTGGACGCGGCACATCACCCTGGCCATGCTTGCGCACGCCTTTCTCGCGGTCACGGCGGCGCAGGCGGCGGCAAAGGGGGCTGCAGAAACGGTTCCACCCTGGTTCCGCTCACCGTGGCGGAAGTCCGCCGGCTGCTGGCAGCTGGCCTCGCGCACCGACCCCGCCCGCCGCTTCGCATCCACGCAATGAGGTGGTCACGGTGGCGGCGCAGGCGTCAGGCCGTCGCCAGACACTGCCACTACCGGCGA
>NZ_JBHWVI010000465.1:0-1402 GCF_042737005.1 Streptomyces sp. NPDC060027 | reverse complement strand
GTGCTCGTGGCCATGAACCCGGCGGCCCTGAAGGCGAATATCGCCGATGTGCCGCGCGGCGCGGAGATCATCGTCAACACGGACGAGTTCACCAAACGGGCGATGCAGAAGGTCGGCTACGCGGCCAACCCGCTGGAGGACGGCTCGCTGGACGGCTACAACGTCCATCCCGTGCCGCTCACGACGATGACCGTCGAGGCGCTCAAGGAGTTCGAGCTCTCCCGCAAGGAGGCCGAGCGGAGCAAGAACATGTTCGCGCTCGGACTGCTGTCGTGGATGTACCACCGGCCGACCGAGGGCACCGAGAGGTTCCTGCGGACCAAGTTCGCCAAGAAGCCCGAGATCGCCGCCGCCAACCTCGCCGCGTTCAGGGCCGGTTGGAACTTCGGCGAGACGACCGAGGACTTCGCCGTCTCCTACGAGATCGCCCCGGCGACGAAGGCGTTCCCCGTCGGCACCTACCGGAACATCTCCGGGAACCTCGCCCTGTCGTACGGCCTGGTCGCCGCCTCCCAGCAGGCCGACCTGCCGCTCTACCTGGGCTCCTACCCCATCACCCCGGCCTCCGACATCCTGCACGAGCTGTCGAAGCACAAGAACTTCGGGGTGCGCACCTTCCAGGCCGAGGACGAGATCGCGGGCATCGGCGCCGCGCTCGGCGCCGCGTTCGGCGGCTCGCTCGCCGTGACGACGACGTCCGGCCCCGGTGTGGCCCTGAAGTCGGAGACGATCGGACTCGCGGTCTCGCTCGAACTGCCGCTGCTCGTCATCGACATCCAGCGCGGCGGACCGTCGACCGGTCTGCCGACCAAGACCGAGCAGGCCGACCTGCTGCAGGCGATGTACGGGCGCAACGGCGAGGCCCCGGTGCCGGTGGTCGCGCCGAGGACTCCGGCCGACTGTTTCGACGCGGCGATGGAGGCGGCCCGGATCGCGCTGACGTACCGGACGCCCGTACTGCTGCTCTCCGACGGCTACCTGGCCAACGGCAGCGAGCCGTGGCGCATCCCGGAGACGGACGAACTCCCGGACCTGCGCGTGCAGTTCACCCAGGGGCCCAACCACACGCTGGACGACGGCACCGAGGTCTTCTGGCCCTACAAGCGCGACCCCGGAACCCTCGCTCGGCCCTGGGCCATCCCCGGAACACCCGGCCTGGAGCACCGCATCGGCGGTATCGAGAAGCAGGACGGCAGCGGCAACATCTCCTACGACCCCGCGAACCACGACTTCATGGTCCGCACCCGCCAGGCCAAGATCGACGGCATCGACGTCCCCGACCTCGAGGTCGACGACCCCACCGCGGGCACCGACAGCGCGGCCGACACCCTTGTGCTGGGCTGGGGTTCGACCTATGGACCCATCACCGCGGCGGTACGCCGGCTGCGCAACGCCGGGGAGA
>NZ_JBHWVI010000464.1:0-1426 GCF_042737005.1 Streptomyces sp. NPDC060027 | reverse complement strand
TAGGACTCCGTTAGGTCTGTCTTGATCTCGGCTTTGAGTGTGAACCGCTGGGCAGGCGTTGGTGGCAGGTGGTGCAGACGCCGGTCCAGCACCTCAGGACGTCCTGGAGGGCGTCGAGGATCTGGTAGAGAGTGAGGCCGGTCCGGGCGCTTTTGGGACCAGGCGCTGTTCGGTGAGGAAGGCGTGGGCGGCGGTCACGAGGGTGACGTGGTGGTGCCAGCCGGGCCAGGAACGCCCCTCGAAGTGGTCCAGGCCCAGGCCGTGCTTGAGTTCGCGGTAGTCGTGTTCGATGCGCCAGCGGACCTTGGCCAGACGGACCAGGTCGGCGACCGGGGTGTCGGCCGGCAGGTTGGACAGCCAGTATTCGGTCGGTGCCTCGGCGGCGGCGGGCCATTCGATCAGCAGCCAGCAGTCGGGCAGGATGCCGTCCCACCAGCCCTGTTCGGCCGAGGCCGCGGCCTTGATCGGACGTTCGACCGCTTTGCCTGCCGGGCGCACCCGCACGGCGGCGAAGCGGGAGCGTAACTCCCCTCGCGAGCCGTGTCGCCAGGTGAGCGGGGTGAATGCCTCCTGTTCGAGGCCGGCGGCCAGGGTTGCCACCGACGGTGCGATCTGTCGGTAGCGGGGCTGGGGCCAGCAGCCGACGGGCCCGTTGCGGGCCGGAGTGACGGGCTTGGTCTCGAAGGAGTGGGCGCTCACGTCCGAGCGGACGGCCAGGACGTAGGAAAGTCCGCGCTCGGACAGCGCGGACCGCAGGTGAGCGTTGGTGCCGTAGGCGGCGTCGGCCACCACGACCGGCGGCTTCATGCCCCAGTTGGCGAGCGTGTCGAGCATGTCCAGGGCCAAGCGCCACTTCTCGCGGTGTGTGACCTTGGGCGGGATGCGGGCGAGGGCCCTGCGAGCGGTGTCCGACGCCCACTCCTCGGGCAGGAACAGGCGCCATTGCAGCGGGCAGGACGCGGTATCGGTCGCGGCGTGGACGCTGACAGCGACCTGGCAGTTCGCCCTCTTGCCCAGGGCTCCGCAGTATTGCGGAGCCACCCCGGCCGACATCCGGCCGTCCTTGGGCACCGACACATCGTCGATCACCCACGCTGCCGGACCGATGAGCGGCAGCATCCGCTCGACGATCCGCCGCTGTACCGGCCGAGGGTCCCACGTCGACTGATTCACGAACTGCTGCAGGTTCTGCTCGTTGCCGTCCGGCAATCGCGAGGCCATGGCCTGGATCGACTTACGGCGACCGTCCAACATCAGTCCCCGCAGGTAGCAGTCACCCTTGGCCCGCTGGTCCTTCCGCGGCACCGACGCGAACACATCCGCCACATACAACGCCAACATCGCCCGAACACGGTTCACTTCGTGTGCGTCCACACATTCAACATGCTCGTGATCAGCGCCGATCGGAAGACCTAACGGAGTCCTA
>NZ_JBHWVI010000463.1:0-1428 GCF_042737005.1 Streptomyces sp. NPDC060027 | reverse complement strand
CCTCATAAGCCGCAGACTCACCCGCGAATCCACCCCCAACTGGCGCGACGCCTGAACCTCGAACCAAACAACCTCACCGGGACAAAACGCTCTTTTAGGAAGATCTAGTGCCGCATCAACCAACGTTCGCCCTGGGGTGATGTGCCGCCCGGTTGCTGCGCCGGGCGGCCCTGGTTGGCCAGAATGATCACGTGGCTGAACGGGTGCAGGTCCGGGAGATCGACGACGACGAGGGCAGACGGCTGCTGCGGATCATCCGCAGGGGCACCGGATCGGTGGTGACCTGGCGGCGGGCCCAGATGGTGCTGCCGTCCGCCCAGGGAATGCCCGTGGCGAAGATCGCCGAGGTGACGTTCACCAGCGACGACCGGGTCCGCGATGTGATCCACAACTTCAACGCCGACGGCTTCGACTCGCTCTACCCGAAGTACTCCGGCGGCCGGCCGAGAACCTTCACTCTCCCCGAACGCCGGGAGATCAAGAAGATCGCCAAGTCGAAGCCGGCCGAGCACGGCCTGCCGTTCTCGACCTGGAGCCTGGCCAAACTGGCCGACTTCCTGGTCGCCGAGGGGGTGGTCGACGACATCAGCCACGAGGGCCTGCGCATCCTGCTCCGCGAGGAAGGCGTCTCTTTTCAACGCGTGAAGACCTGGAAGGCCTCCCGCGACCCCGACTACGCGGCCAAGAAGGCCCGGGTCGAGCACCTCTACGCCATCGCCGACGGCGAGGTCGTACCCGAGGACGGCGAACCCGAAGTGGTCTTCTGCATGGACGAGTTCGGCCCGCTCAACCTCCAGCCCCACCCCGGCCGGCAATGGGCCGAACGCGGCGGCAGACACAAGGACCCTGACCGCGAGCCCAGACCCCGGCGGCGGGCCACCTACACCCGCCCACACGGGGTCCGGCACCTGTTCGCCGCCTACGACCTGGGCAAGGACCAGCTCTACGGACACATCAAGAAGACCAAGAACCGCTCGAAGTTCCTGGAGTTCTGCCGCTACCTGCGCTCACTGCACCCGCTCGAGAAGCGCATCGCGATCATCTGCGACAACTACTCCCCGCACCTGACGACGAAGCGGTGCCAGCGGGTCGGGACGTGGGCGGCGACCAACAACGTGGAGATCGCCTACACCCCGACCAACAGCTCCTGGCTCAACCGCATCGAGGCCCAGTTCACCGCCCTGCGCTACTTCACCCTCGAGGGCACCGACCATGCCAGCCACAAAGAGCAGGGCAGCATGATCCGCCGCTACATCATCTGGCGGAACAAGCACGCCACCGACGAACGCCTCCGAAAGGTCGTGAACAGGGCCAACGTTGCTTGATGCGGCACTAGTAGGACTCCGTTAGGTCTTCCGATCGGCGCTGATCACGAGCATGTTGAATGTGTGGACGCACACGAAGTGAACCGTGTTCGGGCGATGTTGG
>NZ_JBHWVI010000462.1:0-1435 GCF_042737005.1 Streptomyces sp. NPDC060027 | reverse complement strand
GTCCGCCTGCTTTTTTTTTTTTTTCCCTCCGGGCCCCCCCCCCGGGGGGGGCCCCACCGCCCCTGGCACGGGACGGGGTGCCCGCGAACGGGTACCCCACCGGGGTGCCCGGCCGAAGATCGGTCGGGCACGTGTGAGAGAGATCGATCCTCCGGGCCGCACCCCTATTCACGTCGCCCGGGCGCATCCCGGTCCGAATGCTGGAATGCTGGGGTCTGTCGTACGAGCGGGAACGAATCCGGCGGAGCCGGGGACGGCCCGGGGTGGGCTCTGGGGGGCCGAGGAATCGTGGAGGACAGGGTGCGGGTGGTCATCGCCGAGGATTCAGTGCTGCTCAGGGAGGGCCTGACCCGGTTGCTGACCGACCGCGGGCACGACGTGGTGGCGGGGGTCGGGGACGGCGAGGCGCTGATCAAGACCATCACCGAGTTCGCGGCGCAGGACGCGCTGCCGGACGTCGTGGTCGCGGACGTGAGGATGCCGCCGACACACACCGACGAAGGCGTGCGGGCGGCCGTGCAGCTGCGCAAGGCGCATCCCGGACTCGGTGTGCTCGTGCTGTCGCAGTACGTGGAGGAGCGCTACGCCACCGAACTGCTGGCCGGTTCGAGTCATGGCGTCGGTTACCTGCTCAAGGACCGGGTCGCCGAGGTGCGCGAGTTCGTGGACGCGGTGGTGCGGGTGGCCCAGGGGGGTACCGCGCTGGACCCGGAGGTCGTGGCGCAGCTGCTCGGCCGCAGCCGCAAGCAGGACGTGCTGGCCGGGCTGACGCCGCGGGAGCGGGAAGTGCTGGGGCTGATGGCCGAGGGCCGGACGAATTCCGCCGTCGCCCGCCAGCTGGTGGTCAGCGACGGTGCCGTCGAGAAGCACGTCAGCAACATCTTCCAGAAGCTGGGCCTGTCGCAAAGTGACGGGGATCACCGGCGTGTTCTGGCCGTCCTGACCTACCTGAACTCATGACCGACTGACACTGTGTCAGTTGTTGAACGGAACCGAGAAGTAGGCCGGGAGCGTCGTTCGGAGAAAAGACCGGGGGCGGGAAAAATCGTGACAAGTCAGGGCGTCAGGCCGTCTCAAAATAGTGTCCATCATGCGAATGGCCCAAGGAAGGCGACCCTTACCGACGTAGGGTTGAAGAAGGAAGGGCCTTCGGGAAGGCCCCTCCCGGACAGCCGCCTCAAAGGAGGTCCAGTTCAGTGACGAGCAAGGTCAGCAGCCCAACGGAACAGGCCGACGAAGCCGTCGTAGGAGAACAGCGCAAACCACCGGGGACGAAGGACGTCCGCCGGCTCGACCGGGTCATCATCCGGTTCGCGGGGGACTCCGGTGACGGTATGCAACTCACCGGCGACCGCTTCACCTCGGAAACGGCCTCCTTCGGCAACGACCTCTCGACTCTGCCGAACTTCCCTGCCGAAATCCGCGCGCCCGCAGG
>NZ_JBHWVI010000461.1:0-1437 GCF_042737005.1 Streptomyces sp. NPDC060027 | reverse complement strand
GGTGTTGGTGTCGGTGGTGATGAGGAGGCCGTGTGCGGTGTGCAGGAGGTCGGCGACGCGGGTGCGGGTGCCGTCGGCCAGGGTGAGTTCACGCTCCGGTGGCATGCGCCGGCCGAGCAGCGGGTGCTCGCCCTTGGCGAGGTCGTAGCGGACGCCGAGGTTGCTCAGCATCCCGGCCAGGTAGCCGGCGGCGTCCCGGTGGGCGACCAGCTCGCCCATGACCTCACGGACCGGGTCCATGTCCTCGCCGGTGAGCCGCAGCTCGATCGCCGCCCGCGCGTTGCGCGCCAACTGCTCGCCGACGGGGTGGCGTTCGCCGTGGTAGGTGTCGAGCAGGCCCTCGGGAGCCCGGCCCCCGACCGTCGCCGCCAGCTTCCAGCCGAGGTTCACCGCGTCCTGCACACCCACGCTCAGTCCCTGCGCCATGGCCGGAGGCTGCACGTGCGCGGCATCGCCCGCCAGGAACACCCGGCCGCGCCGGTACTGAGCGGCGGCCCGTGAGGCGTCGGTGAAGCAGCTGATCCAGCGGCACCGCCCGTGGTGGATGTCCTCACCGGTGAGCCGCTGCCAGGCGTCGGCGAGATCGTCGTAGGTCAGGGAGTCACGGTCGCGCGGCGGTGTGCCGGCCTCGTGGACGACGACCCGGGTCACCCCGTTCTCCAGGTCCATCGCCATGACCATGCTGCCGCCCGGCAGGTTCTCGCCGATACGCCGCTTGCGGGTGTCGATCCCGGTGACGTCGGCCGTCAGGAAGCCGCGCCGGCCCTGGGACCCGGGAAAGCCGATCCCGGCCAGCTTGCGCACGAAGCTGCGCCCGCCGTCGCAGCCGACCAGATAGGCGGCGCTCTCCTCACCGGGTCCGTCCGGGCCCTCGAAGGAGACCACGACGCCCTCGGGGCTCTCGCGGAAGCCGGTCACCTCAACTCCGCGCAGGACGGGCACGCCGAGTCCGTCCACCCAGTCCTCCAGCATCCGCTCGGTGCGGAACTGGGAGATGCCCCGGTGCCCGTAGTGGTCCTCCGCCAGCAGGCCCAGATCGATCGGCACCCCGCCGAAGTGGCTGTCGGCGGGCTCGGTCGCGCCGAGCCGGCCGAGCAGGCCCCGCTGGTCGAAGCACTCGGCGGTGCGCTTGGTGAAGCTCGCGCCGCGCGACTCCCGCGTCGGGGCGGCGAGCCGCTCGTGGACGACGACGTCCACGCCGCCGAGCTTGAGTTCGCCCGCCAGCATCAGCCCGACCGGGCCCGCGCCGACGACGATCACATCCCTGGTCATCTGTGTTTGCTCCTCAGCGGTCGATGCCGCAGGCGGTGACCCGCCCGCGGGCCGGAGGCCTGGGGCCGGTGGTGAACCAGCGTTCCAGGGCCTGGGTGAGGTCGTCGGTGGTGCCGGGGGAGGTCCAGGCGACGTAGCCGTCGGGGCGGATGAGGACCGCGTCCA
>NZ_JBHWVI010000460.1:0-1449 GCF_042737005.1 Streptomyces sp. NPDC060027 | reverse complement strand
GGTGTGCCCACCTGCGAGGTGGGCACACCGCCGGCCGTTGCCGCTGCGCGGGTCAGTTGGTGGTGAGCATGCCTTCGCGCAGCTTGGCCAAGGTGCGGTTGAGGAGGCGGGAGACGTGCATCTGGGAGACGCCGAGGTGTTCGCCGATCTGGGCCTGGGTGAGTTCTTCGACGAACCGCATGTGGATGATGCGCCGTTCGCGGTCGTCGAGCTGGGCGATCATCGGGGCCAGGGCGTTGAAGTCCTCGACGAGTTCGAGGGCGGGGTCGTCCACGCCGATGAAGTCGGCGAGGGCGGCTTCACCGTCTTCGCTGGAGGTGATGGCGGCGTCGAGGGAGGCGGAGGTGTAGCCGTTGGAGGCCTTTCGGGCCTCGATGACCTCTTCCTCCGACAGGCACATCAGCTCGGACAGTTCCCGGGTGCTGGGCGTGCGGCCGAGCCGGCTGCGGAGCTCCTCGGTGGCCTTGGCGAGCTGGACGCGGGCTTCCTGCAGGCGGCGCGGGACGTGGACGGCCCAGCTCGTGTCGCGGAAGAAGCGCTTGATCTCACCGACGATGTACGGGACGGCGAAGGAGGTGAACTCGACCTCGCGGGTCAGCTCGAACCGGTCGATGGCCTTGATCAGTCCGATGGTGCCGACCTGGACGATGTCCTCCATCTCGTCCTGACTGCGGCTGCGGAAACGCGCCGCCGCGAACTGGACGAGGGTGATGTTCATTTCGATGAGGGTGTTGCGCGCGTACTGGTACTCGGGCGTGCCCTCTTCCAGGACGGCGAGCCGGTCGAAGAACAGCTTCGACAGCTGCCGGGCGTCCTTGGGGGCGATCTGCGAAGGGTCGGCTATCTCCGGCAGCTCAACGGCCCGTGCCTCTGCCGTCTTCGTCACTGTCATGTCAGGCCCCCTCTTGCGTGATCCAGTTCTTGAGCCGTCGGCCCCTCGCACGTCGGCAACAGCCGGTGTACCCGGGGTCGGAACATGTATGCCAGGCGATTTTCAGAGCCCGCACGGTGCGAGCCCGGCCTGGATGGCGGGCTCCCTTCTTGCAGGTGGGCCGATGTGTTCGGTGCGGTGCCGTGTGGGGGCGACTGTGGTGGTCGCAAGCCCCCGACGCCCGCACCGCCTCGCCGAACACGACGCCCGGCATGCCGGCGAGGCGAAGCGGTGGTGATGGCTGTGCTCCCGCCTCCGTTTCTGTTCGAGCCCGATTACCTCGTTGTCGAACATGCGGAAATCTATGGTGGCTGGAGTAGACATTGGCTGATCGCGTGGTTATGGTTTCTCTCGTAGTCAGAGAGACAGCAGGGCCCGGCAGACACGAACTGCCGGACAGCGGTACAGGCAGTTGCAGTGCGCAGGACGGTGCGGTGGTGGAGTCGCGAAGCCAGGGTTGTTGCAGGACGGCGACGGGGCTGACGACCGGACCGGGTGGCCCGCGGTGATCAGGGGCC
>NZ_JBHWVI010000459.1:0-1453 GCF_042737005.1 Streptomyces sp. NPDC060027 | reverse complement strand
GCACCAGACACCCCGGACGCTCCTCCGCCAACCACCACTGCACCAACCCCAGAACCTCACTCGCGACGCTGCGCACACGGTCGGCGGTCTGCGTACCGGACCCCGCCGGGCACGGAACCACGACGACGTCCGGTGCCCCTTCCGACTCCCGCAGTGCGTCGAAGTCCGCGACAGTCTCGATCACCAGCGCGTCGGTGGCGGAGGGAAGGGTGAACGGCGTCCACTCCAGCGCGAACAGCTGATCGCCGCCACCGGCACCGCGCGATTGCTCCGCCGAGACGGCCCGCAACGACAGCGACTCGACCGAGGCCACCGGGTCACCGGTGCCATCGGCCACGGCGAGCGTCACCGAACCGGTGGCCGTCCGCGACAGTTTCACCCGCGCCATCGCCGCACCGGCAGCCTGCACGGCGACGCCGGACCACGCGAACGGCAGGACCGGGCCCTCGTCCAGGGCCAGCAGCCCACCGGCGGCCAGTGCGTGCAGGGCGGCGTCCAGCAGCGCCGGATGCAGGGCGAACTCCGCTGCCTCGGCAGCCGACTCGTCCGGCAGCTCGACCTCGGCGAAGACGTCGTCCCCGGCGCGCCACACCGAGCGCAGCCCCTGGAAGACCGGACCATAGTCCAGGCCCGCAGCGGCCATGCCCTCGTAGAACCCGGCCAGGTCGACGGCAGCCGCACCCGCCGGCGGCCACGCGCCGAGGTCCGCAGCGGACGGTGCCTCTGCCGAGGACAGCACACCCGTCGCGTGTCGCAGCCACGAACCGTCGTCGACGCGCGAGTGCACGCTCAGCTGCCGCCGGCCGGACTCGTCCTCCGGACCGACAGCCACCTGAAGGGTGACGCCACCGCGCTCGGGCACGACCAGGGGAAGCTCGAGGGTGAGGTCTTCGACCCAGCCGCATCCCGTCTCGTCGCCCGCCCGGATCGCCAACTCGACGAACGCGGTGCCGGGCAGCAGAACGGTCCCGTTCACGGCGTGGTCGGCGAGCCACGGGTGGGTTTTGAGGGAAATCAGTCCGGTGAGCAGGATCCCGTTGCTGTCGGCCGTCGCAATCGCGGCACCGAGCAGCGGATGGTCCGCCGCCTCCAGGCCGGCGGCCCGGACGTCACCGGACGTCTGGGGAACGTCGAGCCAGTAGCGCTCGCGCTGGAAGGCGTAGGTCGGTAGGTCGACGTGCCGGGCGCCGGGGAAGAGCGCCTGCCAGTCCGGGGAGATGCCGTGGGTGTGCAGCCGCCCTACGGCGGTGACGAGGGCGTACGGCTCGGGGCGGTCGGCGCGCAGGGCGGGGACGGTGACGATGTCTGTGCCGTCGTCGAAGCAGCCTTCGGCAAGGGCGCTGAGGACACCACCGGGGCCGATCTCCACGAACGTGCTCACACCCAGATCACCCAGAGTCTCGATGCCGTCGGCGAAACGCACCGCCTCACGCACGTGCCGCACCCAGTACTC
>NZ_JBHWVI010000458.1:0-1480 GCF_042737005.1 Streptomyces sp. NPDC060027 | reverse complement strand
GGTCACCACCCGGCCGGGTGGTGACCCCCACTTCCCGCGTACGCCCGGCGGTCAGAAGAGCGGCCCGGGCATGCCGAGGCTCTGGCCGTTCAAGGCCCGCACCTCGGTGGGCGGCTGCGTCAGCGGCGAGGTGGGCGCGCAGAGCCCGTTCGGCGAGACAGCCGACGACGTGCCGTTTCCCAGCAGTCCGCCCTGCTGAGCGTCCCGCCGGTTCCCTCCGGCCACGAGCATGGCGTCGGCCGCGACGACGGCGTCGTGCACGCTGGTCGTTCCCGTCATGACACAGAGCGTGTACGTGACGTCCTCCAGCCGGCGGGCCGTCTCCAGCGTCTCCTTCTCGGCGTACGCGATCTTCAGGGCCGCGTAACGCGTCAGCAGCCTCCGGACAACCTTCGGGTCGGGCACGAGCACGGCGAGGGCTCCTCTCACGAGTTTCCGTCCGTGTGCCCGGTTCAGGGCGATTCATTCGCAACAGGCGCCTCAGACAACCTATTTGGCCCAACGCCATCTCTCTGGCGGATTCCCGCCGCTTCCACCCCCGCGCAGAGCACGGCCCGGCGCCCCGATAGAAGGCGTGACTCAAAGGAACCAGGGCACTTGAAAGCACTGGAGGTTGATACCGATGGTTCCCCTGCTTCTCGTTCTTCTGCTCGCCCTGCTCCTTTTCGGCGCCGGTTTCGCCGTCAAGGCGCTGTGGTGGATAGCGATCATCGTGCTCGTCGTCTGGCTGGTCGGATTCGTGGCGCGTCCGGGGGCCTCCGGTGGCCGTCGCGGCCGCTGGTACCGCTGGTAGGCGCACCACGGACATCCGCGACCGAGAACACCCGCAATAGATCTGCGCGCGAAGGAAAGGCACATGGTGACTTCCACGACACCGCACTACACGGTTCCCGGCATCAGTACCCACGACGGTGGCCGGATCATCGAGGCACTGAGCACAAGGCTCCACGCTCTCAACGACCTTTCGCTCACGCTGAAGCACATCCACTGGAATGTGGTGGGCCCGCATTTCATCGCCGTTCACGAAATGCTCGATCCCCAGGTGGACCGTGTGCGTGACATGGCCGATGACACGGCCGAACGGATCTCCGCCCTCGGCGGGGTTCCGCACGGGACGCCGGGCGCGCTCGTCGCCGAGCGGAGCTGGGACGACTACAGCGTCGGCCGCGCCGACGCCATCGCCCACCTCGGCGCGCTCGACCTCGTCTACACAGGGATCGTCGAGGACCACCGCGCGGCCCTGGCCGAGGTCGGCAAGATCGATCCGGTGACCGAGGACCTGCTCATCGAACAGCTGCGCTCGCTCGAACAGTTCCAGTGGTTCGTCCGCGCACACCTGGAGAGTTCGGGCGGCTTCCTGTCGCAGGCGCGGGCCCACACGGAACGCGAGGCGGCGCGATCGGCCGAGCAGGGCGCCGCCCAGTAGTGGCGGGAGAAAGCGGCGGCGTACGTCGAGGGGCCCGAACCTGTTCTCCAGGTT
>NZ_JBHWVI010000457.1:0-1523 GCF_042737005.1 Streptomyces sp. NPDC060027 | reverse complement strand
TCCGCGCCCTGCACCGGGCCGCCGAGGGCGCCGAGTCGCTCGCCAACGAGGAGGAGGAGCGGTCCGCGGGCCTCCAGGAGATCGGCGAGACGGCGCACGCCGACTCGACGTCCGCCGCCACGGCCGCCCAGCGCGCCCGCAGCGAGGTCGGTCATCTGCGGCAGCGCCTGTCCGAGGTCGAGCAGGAGACCGCCGAGGCGGTCCGGGCCGGCTGGCTCGACGACAGTGCCCCCGACGCCGACCCGGCCCGGGCCGCCCTCGCGGCCAGCGACGCGGAGAAGTCGGCCGTCGTCGCCTGGGACACCGCCCGTGAGGCGTCGCGGCGCGCCGCGGACCACGCGCGGGAGGCGGCGTCCGCCGAGTCCCGCGCCGAGCTGACGGCGGCCCGCGCGGCCGACGCGGCGACGGCCGCGGAGCGGTCGTACGAAGCGGAACGGCGCACGGCGGAGGCGCTGGCGGAGGAGGAACGGCTCGCCGAGCTGCTCAGCCTGCCGGGCGCCGACAACCGCGGCGGCGTTCCGCAGCCCCGCCGCGACGAGGAGTCCGACGGACCCGCCGGCTCGTCCGGGGGCGCGCCGCTGACACCCGAAGAGCTCGACCGGTATGCCGACGAACTTCGCGAACTCCTAGACGAAGGAGTCGCCTCCGCCGAGCGGCAGCTCTTCGAACTGCGCACCGCCGCGGCCGACGACGCCCGGATTCTCGGGGCGCTCGGCGACGGCGGGCTGCTGCCCCCCGGCCCGGACGTCCTGGCCACCGTCGAATACCTGGGCGAGCACGGCATTCCCGCGCTGCCCGGATGGCGCTACCTCGCGCAGGCCGTCGACCCCGTCGACCACGCGCGCGTGCTGGCCGCCCGGCCCCAACTCGTCGACGGCGTGATCATCACCGACCCCGACACCCACGCGCGGGCCCGCGAGGTCCTCGGCGAAGCGGCGCTGCTGCCGCGCTCGGCGGTGGCCGTCGGCACGGCCGCAGCCCTGCTCGCCCCGACCCCGGCCACCGACTCGGGAGACGGCGGCGTCTTCCTCGTACCGCCGAACCCGGCCATGCACGACGAGCACGCGGCCGACGAGGAGCGCCAGACTCTGCGGGCCCGCGCGGGCCTGCGGGACGAGGAGATCCGGGCCCTCGCCGCCCGGCTCGGCAAGGACCGGGAGCTGGCCGCGCGGCTCGCGTCCTGGCGCACCGGCTGCCCGGCGGGGCGGCTCATCGAGCTGGCCGCGACCGCCCAGGACGCGCGCGCGTTCGCGGAGGAGGCCGAGGCCGAGCTGACCGAGGCCCGTACCGTCCGGGCGGAGGCCGACGAGACGGCGGCCGACGCGGCCCATGTGCGTGACGAGCGCCAGGAGGTCGCGCAGAAGGCCCGGCGCGCGGCCGACGCCCTCGCCGGACTCGCCTTCCGGCTCCGCGAGCGCGCCGGATGGCAGGTCAAGGTGCGCGAACTCGCCGACGAGGCCGCGGAGTCGGAGGCCCGGGCCCAGGTGTGCCTGGAGCGTGCCCGCGCCGCCGACGAGGACCGC
>NZ_JBHWVI010000456.1:0-1526 GCF_042737005.1 Streptomyces sp. NPDC060027 | reverse complement strand
AAACAGAAAAAATCGGGCATCAGTGCTCCGGTTGCAGTTCGCGATCTACATGTCCGGACGGCTTGTGGAGGATATTGGCTGGTCGAGCCGGTGGGTCATGTCGTGGACGCCGGGCCAAGATGGGGGCTCCGGCCCGTCCGATACATCGCACACTCACGGAGACAGTGACCGATCACGCGCGTATCGGCTCGATCAACGACTCACGCCCTTGATCGATACGGGTGCATCTACTGCTCCAGCCAGCGGAGTAGAACCTGAATGACTGGTAGGAGTGGAGGGAGTCGAACCCTCACGCCCGCATGGGGCACCGGGACTTGAATCCGGCGCGTCTGCCCGTTCCGCCACACTCCCTAGCTAGCACTCCCGGTCCCAGGACCCGAGCTCTGGGACCGGGCCAGACGACACGTGTCTTTGGTATTTGCTGGCCACGGGCCGCCTGCTGGTGAAGCAACGATCACTTTACTGTCCCGGCCTGCTCTGGGCCACGACACCAGCACGCAGTCCCGCCCCAAGCGCTCAGCACTTGCCAGCACATCCCAGCCCACCGACTCCCCGCAGGCGGGTCGCTCGCCAATCCTGCACCGCCGGTCTATCGAGGCGACAGGCCACATCCGGGCCACACACGCATAGCGGTAGCCGCCGGATCGGACGGCCCGGGTACCTCGGGGAGGGTGTACCGGGCCGTCACACCACTACCCTGACACCGGTCGACGGCTTACCGCCATGCCGGCACGTCGCATGGGTGAGGGCCCGATACCGGTGCGTGTCGGGCCCTCGGCCGCGCGCCTCCGAAGGGTGAAGCCGGATCCTGCGCGCGATGGACCTGTCCAACGATGTCAGTTACCCGCAGACACGACGAAATGTTGCTTCTGTTAAAAGACGTGTCGAACGGCTACCAGTTGTTACAGGCAGGCAAAATGAGGTATTGCCTCCCGCCTGCCGGTGGACGCTGAAGGGAGGCGACTTCCTGCCGCCGTGGTCAGCGTGCGGCGGGCCCGGGCGGTCGCTTTTCCCTCCCGCTGAAGCGACCGCCCATCCTCGTCACGACCACCGCATCCCCAAAGCATCCAGCTCCCCAGGCCGCTTCGCTCAGCTTCCCGGCCCTGCGCCGGGCGTTGTCCAGGAATGCCCCGGGCTTGATCTGCTCGCCTGCGACGTCCTCGACTGCCTCCCTCGGGACGTGCAGGTGACCTTCGCGGGCGTGGAACTGTCGGGCCGCGGCGAGGTTGACGGCCCACCGTTCATCCTGTGACCGGGCCACCGCCCGTACCGGACCGCCCTCGTCGGGATCGATGCCGATGGTCTCGAGCAGGTACTGCTGCGCGGGCATGAGCCTGTCCCATCCTGGGCGCTGCGCGGCGATCCACGCTCCCAGGTCCTCGCCCTACACAACCGCCTCGCCGGTCTGCGTGGGCAGGGTGCCGCCGGCCTTCATCGAACTCCTCCGTGGATACCCCGGCCTTCAGGCCGGGGAGGAAGCGGACTCCTGCGGAGCAGGGCAGCGGGTTGGGATTCGCCGTCAGGGC
>NZ_JBHWVI010000455.1:0-1537 GCF_042737005.1 Streptomyces sp. NPDC060027 | reverse complement strand
TGCCCGCCGTGCTCGCTTCCGGTGAGCCGCAGTTCGCGGTGGTCGACGGGGAGGTGTTCGTACCGCGCCTGGTGAAGGCCACCGGGACCGCCACCGGCACGCCGGACTTCGGCTCCGGCACCGTCCTGCTGACCGGCGCGTCCGGTGCGCTGGGCGGGCTGTTCGCCCGGCACCTGGTCGCCGAGCACGGTGTGCGCAGTCTGCTGCTGCTCAGCCGTCGCGGCGCGGACGCACCCGGTGCGGTCGAGCTGGAGGCCGAACTGGCCGCGTGGGGCGCCGAGGTGCGCTGGGCGGCCTGCGACGTGGCCGATCGGGACGCCCTCGCCGAGGTGCTGTCCGGCACGCCGGTGACGGCCGTGGTGCACACGGCCGGCGTCCTCGACGACGGAGTGATCGCCGCGCTCACCCCGGAGCGCATGGAGAAGGTGCTGCGCCCGAAGACCGACGCCGTGCTCAATCTCCATGAACTGACGAGCGACCTGTCGGCGTTCGTCGTCTTCTCCTCGGTGTCCGGAATCCTGGGCAGCGCGGGACAGGGCAACTACGCGGCGGCGAACACCTTCCTCGACGCCTTCGCCGAAGCCCGCCGCGCCCGGGGGCTCCCCGCCACGTCGCTGGCATGGGGCCTGTGGGAGCAGGGCAGTGGCATGGCCGACCGGCTCGACCAGGCGGACCTCGCCCGGCTCAAGCGGGTGGGCCTGGCCCCGATGGCCGTCGACGAAGGACTGCGGCTGTTCGACGCGGCACTGACCCTGGACCGGGCCGTCGTCGCCCCGCTGAGGCTGGACCTGGGCGGGCCGCAGGGCACGGTGCCGCCGGTCCTGCGAGGGCTGCGCGGCCCGGTACGGGGCACCGCGCGGCGCACGGCGAGGACCGCGCCGAAGGGATCGCTGGGCCGGCGGCTGGCCGGGCTGTCCGAGGTCGAACGCGAGCAGGTGGTGCTGGACCTGGTGCGTACCGAGGTCGCCGCCGTGCTCGGCCACGCCTCGGCCCAGGCCGTCCAGCCGGAACACGCGTTCCAGGACGCCGGTTTCGACTCGCTCACCTCGGTGGAACTGCGCAACCGGCTGAACACGGCGACCGGGCTGCGGCTCCCCGCGACCATGGTCTTCGACCACCCCACGCCCGTCGCGCTCTCCCGCTTCCTGCTCGCCGAGACACTGGGCGTCCAGGAGCAGTCCGAGGCCGCGGTCGCCGCGGTGACCGGAACGGCGGACGAGCCGATCGCGATCGTGGGCATGGCCTGCCGGTTTCCCGGTGACGTGCGGTCGCCCGAAGACCTGTGGCGCCTCGTCGCCTCCGGCGGCGACGCGGTCTCGGGATTCCCCGAGAACCGCGGCTGGGACGTCGAGAACCTCTACGACCCGGACCCCGACCGCTCCGGCAAGTCCTACGTGCGCCACGGCGGCTTCCTCCACGAGGCTGCCGAGTTCGACCCGGCCTTCTTCGGGATCTCGCCGCGTGAGGCGCTGGCGATGGACCCGCAGCAGCGGTTGCTGCTGGAGACGTCGTGGGAGGCGTTCGAGCGGGCCGGGAT
>NZ_JBHWVI010000454.1:0-1539 GCF_042737005.1 Streptomyces sp. NPDC060027 | reverse complement strand
GCCACAGTGCCGCCGGGGCGTTCGTTTATCACAGTGGTTGGGCGTATAACGGCACAAGGTGCTCAAAGGCTCATGTGATCGGATGACCTCCGTATTCTTCGGGGGACTTCCGTACTCTGAAGCTTTCTCAGGAGGACAAGTGGGACGACTCTTCGGCACGGACGGCGTGCGCGGTGTCGCCAACGCGGATCTGACGGCCGAGCTTGCGCTCGGGCTCTCCGTGGCAGCGGCACACGTACTCGCCGAGGCGGGCACGTTCGCAGGCCACCGGCCCGTGGCCGTGGTCGGGCGGGATCCGCGCGCGTCCGGGGAGTTCCTGGAGGCCGCCGTGGTCGCCGGCCTCGCCAGTGCCGGCGTGGACGTCCTGCGCGTCGGCGTGCTGCCCACCCCGGCGGTGGCCCACCTCACCGGAGTGCTGGGCGCCGACCTCGGTGTGATGCTCTCGGCCAGCCACAACGCCATGCCGGACAACGGCATCAAGTTCTTCGCCCGCGGCGGGCACAAGCTCGCCGACGAGCTGGAGGACCGGATCGAGGGCGTCTACGAGGAGCACCGCACCGGCGCTCCCTGGGAACGTCCGACCGGCGCCGGCGTAGGCCGGGTGAACTCCTACGACCAGGGCTTCGACCAGTACGTCGCCCACCTCATCGGCGTCCTCCCGAACCGCCTCGACGGTCTGAAGGTCGTCCTCGACGAGGCGCACGGCGCGGCCGCCCGCGTCTCGCCCGAGGCCTTCACACGGGCCGGGGCCGAGATCATCACGATCGGCGCGGCGCCCGACGGGCTCAATATCAACGACGGTTGCGGCTCCACCCACCTGGAGCTCCTCAAGGCCGCCGTCGTCGAGCACGGCGCCGACCTCGGCATCGCGCACGACGGCGACGCCGACCGCTGCCTCGCGGTGGACCACACGGGCGACGAGATCGACGGCGACCAGATCCTGGCCGTCCTCGCGCTGGCGATGCGAGAGCGTTCCGCACTGCGCTCCGGCACCGTTGTCGCGACGGTCATGTCCAACCTGGGCTTCAAGCTCGCCATGGAGCGCGAGGGCCTCGCCCTGGTCCAGACGGCGGTCGGCGACCGCTACGTCCTGGAGGAGATGAAGCGGCACGGCTACGCCCTCGGCGGCGAGCAGTCCGGGCACGTCATCATCCTCGACCACGCCACCACCGGCGACGGCACGCTGACCGGCCTGCTGCTCGCCGCCCGGGTCGTTCAGAGCGGCCGTACGCTCCGGGACCTCGCCTCGGTCATGGAGCGGCTGCCGCAGGTCCTCATCAACGTGCCCGACGTCGACCGGTCGCGAGTGAAGACCTCCGCCGAACTGGCCACCGCGGTGGCCGACGCCGAGCGTGAGCTCGGCACCACCGGACGGGTGCTGCTGCGCCCCTCCGGCACCGAGCCGCTCGTCCGCGTGATGGTCGAGGCCGCCGACATCGACCACGCCCGGTCGGTTGCCGCCCGTCTGGCCGACGCCGTGAAGTCGGCGCTGGGCTAGTTCCCCGCTGCCTGAATCCGTGAGGCCCGGCACCCCAGGGG
>NZ_JBHWVI010000453.1:0-1544 GCF_042737005.1 Streptomyces sp. NPDC060027 | reverse complement strand
CCCGGCACTAGTGCCGCGACAGGCAACGACCGCCCCTAGCTGAGGAGATCGGGTTCGCTGCGGCTGATGTCCTGCCACAGCGGCTGGTAGTTGATCCACGCCACCAGGTCACCCCCGAGCTGTTCCCGGGTGGCGACCGCCTGCTTGTGGTCGATGAGGAGGGGCCGGCCCGCGGCCTTCGCGGTGAGCTGGACCTGGCTCGACCGTTCCATGGACAGGAACCACCAGGCCGCCGCGTCCACCGAGTCCCCGACGGTCAGCAGTCCGTGGTTGCGCAGCACCAGCGCCTTGCGGCTGCCCAGCGCGGACGCGATCCTGCGGCCCTCCTCCGCGTCGACGGCGACCCCGGTGTAGGCGTCGTACAGCGCGTGATCCTCGTAGAACGCGCAGCTCTCCTGGGTGATCGGGTCGAGCAGATCGCCGAGGGCGGCGAGGGCGCGGCCGTTCACCGAGTGGCAGTGGGCGACGGCGACGACGTCGGGGCGGGCGGCGTGGACCTGGGAGTGCACGGTGAACGCCGCCTGGTTCACGTGGTAGCGGCCCTGGATCACCTGCCCGTCCTGGTTGGCCATGACCAGGTCGCTCACGGTGACGTGCTTGAACGGCATGCCGAACGGATTGACCCAGAAGCAGTCGCTGTACTCCGGGTCGCGCGCCGTGATGTGTCCGGAGACGCCGTCCTCGAAGCCGAGCCGTCCGAACAGCCGGAGGGCGCCGGCCAGCCGCTCCTTGCGGTGCCGCCGTTCGTCGTCCATCGATTCGTGCATCGGCGGCATGGCGAACCGCAGCTGGTCGGTGGGGCGGGGCAGGGGCGGAGTGGGCCCGTGCATATGTCCTCCAGCCACTGGCGTGTTCGGTACGCAGCGGAAGTTACCCGGGGTCAGCGCAGGAGAACAGGGGTGTTCCGTGAGAGAAAAAACAGGAACAAAGAGGGACACCGACAAAACCCGACAGGAGATGTCCGGTATACGCGTCAGACTCGCTGCCATGAACTGGGAAGCTCTCTCGACGGCCGAACCGGACCTCGCCGAGACCGTCGAACAGCGCTTCGGCGCCTTCACCCACCACGTCCTGGCGACCCTCCGCAAGGACGGCTCGCCCCGTACCTCCGGCATCGAGGCGCGCTTCCTGAACGGCGAGCTGTGGCTCGGCATGATGCCGGACTCCCTCAAGGCGCTCGACCTGCGCCGCGACCCGCGCTTCGCGCTCCAGACGAACCCGGGGGCCGGCACGGACATGGGCGGCGGCGACGTACGGATCAGCGGGCGGGCGGTGGAGGTCGGCGACGACGTCCCGGCGAAGGTCGCGTACGTGAAAGAGGTGGAACCGCCGGAGCCGTTCCACCTCTTCCGCACCGAGCTGACGGAGGTCACGCGGACCTATGTCGAGGACGACACGTATCTGGTCGTCCAGGTCTGGAAGCCCGGCGCGCCGGTGCGCACGCTCAAGCGGACCTAGTGCCGCGGCAGGCAACGTTTGCCCGTCAAGGAGCGGCGCCCGGTGCGTGCTCTCGGTGTGCCGGCCGGAAGTCCTCGTACTGGATG
>NZ_JBHWVI010000452.1:0-1545 GCF_042737005.1 Streptomyces sp. NPDC060027 | reverse complement strand
CACAACGGCGCTTTGTCATCTTCCTTGCAGAGGACCTTACGCACTGCATCGCCTGCATGGGCTGACAGACGACCTCATTGTGTTAGCCGTTGTAAGTCCGTTTCTGGTGGCGGCCGCGTCCGGGCTGCTCGAGGAATCCCTGGCGAACGAGTCGTCCCAGGCGGGAGCGGGTGACGTTGATCGAGGGCTCGTCGGTGGGCAGGCCGAGATGTTCGTGGAGGTCGCGGACGCGGAACACCTTTTGGGAGTGCTCGTTGAAGGCGGTCACGATGCGCTGGTAGACGGTGTCGGTCTCCGCGGAAGTCTGCCCGTGGCCGGGCAGAGCAAGGCTGTCGATGACCTTCCGGGTGGCGGTGAGCTCGGCCAGGCGGGCCTCGGCCTCGGCGAGGGCGGTGGTGAGCTGCTCGATCTGTTCGCGCAGGCTGTCGGCCCGTGCGGTGGTCTCGTCGTGTTCGGTCTGCAGCAACCGCAGGAGTTCGCAGACGTTCACGCGGCCAGTTCCACGTCGTCGCGCCAGGCGGGTGTGGGGGTGGTGAGGCGGCGGAGCATGCCCGCGGTGGAGGCCCAGTAGACGCGGGAGGCCGCGTTGTCGGGCCGGTGGTCGTAGTCGCGGGCGAGACGGCGGTGGAGCATGAGGGTGCCGTTGACCTGCTCGACCACCCACCGTTTCGGTTGCGGAACGAAGCCTTTGCCCTGGTCGTCGGGGTTGCGCCGGACGACCTCGACGGTGATGTCCTTCACCGCTCCGTGGATGATCACGGCGTCCTTGAAGCCCTGGTCGACCAGGGCCTTCTCCAGGCGCATCCCGCATCGTTCGGCGGCATGGTCCAGCAGCGCGATGCCGGCTTCGTTGTCGTGCGCGCTCGCGGCCAGGACCACCACACCGATGATCAGGCCCATGACGTCCACGACGAGCCCACGCTTACGGCCAGGCGTCCTCTTGTTCACGTCGAGTCCCGTGGTCTTCCTCGGCACCCCGGCCGCCACGCGGACGGACTGGGTATCGATGATCACCAGGGACGGGTCCTCTAATCGTCTGGACCGCTCCCGCACCTGGCAGCGCAGAATCTCCTGGATCCGCTGGTCGAGGCCGTCCTCGCGCCACAGCGTGAAGTAGTAGAACACCGCCGACCAGGGCGGGAGATCGTGCGGCAGGAGCCGCCACTGACAACCTGTCCGGTTCTGGTAGAGCAGCGCGTTCACGACCTCCCGCAGATCACAGGAACCCCGGTGACCGGTGGCCGACCGTGCCACCCGCACCTGCTTCCACCCGGTCACCAGCGGTTCGATCAACGCCCACTGCTCGTCGGTCAAGTCGGTCGCGTACGGCATCCGTTCCATGCCCGCGATCGCATCATGCACACGACATCACACGGCGGCAGAACCGTCCCATCACCCACGAACGAGCGACACCAGATCATCCGGAACGGGACTTAACGCCCTCTTAGAGGCAATGCCGTTGCTTTACGGGTCTGGGGCGGGTGGTTGGGGTCGTTTGATGTGGATGGCTTGGGTGCCGGCGTGGGTGGGTTGGGGCCAGGTCTG
>NZ_JBHWVI010000451.1:0-1575 GCF_042737005.1 Streptomyces sp. NPDC060027 | reverse complement strand
GCCGGACCTGCCCGACTTCGAGCGCCGCCGGCGAGCCATCCGAGCAGACCGAGGTCAAGACGAAGCGTGGTCCTGACTCAGCCCTGCTGGCAAGCGTGCATGGCGCGGGCTCACTGCTCGGTTGGGGATGCTCACAACATGTCAGTGTCACCGACGAAAGCCCGGCTCAAATGTCCTGCCCCACCTCTCAGGTTCCAGTTCTGCTGGCTAACTGACGGCCTTCACGAAAGGCTGCCGGACATGCCCCGCGCTTACCCCGATGAGTTCCGCGCCCGCGCCATCGCGTTGGTGCGGGCAGGAAAAGAACAGAAGCAGACCGCCGTTGACCTCGGCATCCATCCGGTCACGTTGTCGAAGTGGTTGCGCCAGGACGACATCGACAACGGCCGGCTCCCTGGCAGGGTCTCGGAGGAGTCCGCAGAGCTGAGTGCAGCGCGGCGACGAATCCGCGAGCTGGAAACCGAGCTCGAGATCGTCCGCAGGGCCGCCAAGTTCCTCGGCGAGGACCAGCCGGCCCCAAAAGGCTCTACCCCGTGATCGACCGTCTCGTCGATGCCGGGGCACCGGTCGACCGATGCTGCCGGATCCTCGGGGTCGCCCGGCAGAACTACTACAAACACAAGCGCACCCCGACCACACCGCGGCAACTGCGACGGGAGTGGCTGACCGGACTCATCCGGGAGGTCCACGTCGCCTCACGCGGCACCTACGGCTACCGCCGCGTCCACGCCGAGCTCACCCTGGGCATGGGCATCCAGGTGTGCTCGAGGACCGCGTCGGTGCTGATGACACAGGCCGGGATCCACGGACTGCCCGGACCGGTGCGGATCAAGCGCCTGCGGGGTGTCGTCACCGCCGATGACCTGGTCAAGAGGAAGTTCCATCGGCTGCGTCCCAACGAGCTGTGGGTCACCGACATCACGCAACATCGCACCAGAGAAGGGTGGGTGTACTGCGCGGCGGTTCTGGACGCGTTCAGCCGCAAGATCGTGGGCTGGTCGATCGACTCCAGACAGGACTCTACCCTCGTGGTCAACGCGTTAGACATGGCCCTTCGCAACCGCCGCCCCGAACCAGGCGGGATAGTTCACGCCGATCACGGCACCCAGTTCACCTCCTGGGTCTTCGGGGAAAGGATCCGCTCCGCCGGGCTCCTGCCATCGTTCGGCACGGTCGGAGACGGCCTGGACAACGCGATGATGGAGTCGTTCTGGTCCTCAATGCAGATCGAGCTGTTGAACCGCAAACGGTGGAAGACCCGGGTCGAGTTGGCGAACGCGATCTTCGAGTACATCGAGATCTTCCACAACCGACAGCGGCGCCACTCAGCACTGGGCTACCGCACCCCGATCGAGTACGAACTACTCTCCGAACAAGACACCATCCCCGCCGCCAGTTAGCCCGCAGCTGGAACCCAAACCGTGGGGCAGGTCAAGATGTCACCCGATCGTGCATCAGACCCCATTGTCAGTGGGTGGCCCTAGTGTCCTGCGCCAGTAGTTGATCGTTAGTAGTTGTGTGACTTCTGCTGCTGGTGCGTCAGTTCCCCGTCGGGGCCCGAAGCTGGAACCGTTG
>NZ_JBHWVI010000450.1:0-1593 GCF_042737005.1 Streptomyces sp. NPDC060027 | reverse complement strand
GCCCTCAAGGGGTGCGGGCCCACCGGCGTCAGGTCGAGCGGTGGCTCAGCCCGCGAGGATCTCGCGCGCGAGCTTCGCCGTCTCGGTCGGCGTCTTGCCGACCTTGACGCCCGCGGCCTCGAGGGCCTCCTTCTTCGCGGCGGCCGTGCCGGAGGAGCCGGAGACGATGGCGCCGGCGTGGCCCATGGTCTTGCCCTCGGGCGCGGTGAAGCCGGCGACGTAGCCGACCACCGGCTTCGTCACGTTCTTCGCGATGAAGTCCGCCGCACGCTCCTCGGCGTCGCCGCCGATCTCGCCGATCATGACGATCAGGTCGGTGTCGGGGTCGGCCTCGAACGCGGCGAGCGCGTCGATGTGCGTCGTACCGATGACCGGGTCGCCACCGATGCCGACGGCGGACGAGAAGCCGATGTCACGGAGCTCGTACATCATCTGGTACGTCAGCGTGCCGGACTTCGAGACCAGGCCGATGCGGCCCGGCTTCGTGATGTCGCCCGGGATGATGCCGGCGTTGGACTGGCCCGGGGTGATGAGACCGGGGCAGTTCGGGCCGATGATGCGGGTCTTGTTGCCCTTCGACTTCGCGTACGCCCAGAAGGCGGCGGAGTCGTGGACGGCGATGCCCTCGGTGATGACGACCGCGAGGGGGATCTCCGCGTCGATCGCCTCGACGACGGCGGCCTTGGCGAAGGCCGGCGGCACGAAGAGGACGGACACGTTGGCGCCGGTCTTCTCCATGGCCTCGGCGACCGTGCCGAAGACGGGGATCTCGTTGCCGTCGATGTCGACGGAGGTGCCCGCCTTGCGCGGGTTCACGCCACCGACGATGTTCGTCCCGTCCGCGAGCATGAGCTTGGTGTGCTTCATACCCGTGGCACCGGTCATGCCCTGGACGATGACCTTGCTGTCCTTGTTGAGGAAGATAGCCATGGCTGTTTAGTCCCTCGTCCCTTACTTCGCAGCCGCGAGCTCGGCGGCCTTGTCGGCCGCGCCGTCCATGGTGTCCACGCGCTGGACCAGCGGGTGGTTGGCGTCCGACAGGATCTTGCGACCCAGCTCGGCGTTGTTGCCGTCGAGACGCACGACCAGCGGCTTGGTGACTGCCTCGCCCTTGTCGGCGAGCAGCTGGAGCGCCTGGACGATGCCGTTGGCGACCTCGTCGCAGGCGGTGATGCCGCCGAAGACGTTGACGAAGACGGACTTGACGTCCGGGTCGCCGAGGATGATCTCCAGGCCGTTCGCCATGACCGCGGCGGAGGCGCCGCCGCCGATGTCGAGGAAGTTGGCGGGCTTGACGCCACCGTGGTTCTCACCGGCGTACGCGACGACGTCGAGGGTGCTCATGACGAGACCCGCGCCGTTGCCGATGATGCCGACCTCACCGTCGAGCTTGACGTAGTTGAGGTTCTTGGCCTTGGCGGCGGCCTCGAGCGGGTTGGCCGCGGCGTGGTCGACGAGCGCCTCGTGGTCCGGCTGACGGAACTCGGCGTTCTCGTCCAGCGACACCTTGCCGTCAAGGGCGATGACCTTGCCGGAGGCGACCTTGGCGAGCGGGTTCACCTCGACGAGGAGGGCGTCCTCCTTGATGAAGGC
>NZ_JBHWVI010000449.1:0-1603 GCF_042737005.1 Streptomyces sp. NPDC060027 | reverse complement strand
GGTCCTCGTCCTCGACACGGACCTCGGTCTCGGCCTTGGGCGCGGTCACCTGCCCGGTCTCGCCCTCGTCCTCGTCCTCGACGAGCGCGTCGACGAACTCGACGCCGTCCAACTCGGCGAGCCGGTCGGAGGCATCGGTGCTGCCGTCCTTGTCGGACTCGACGGTCTTGGCGAACCACTCGCGTGCCTCGCCCTCACGCCCGGCGGCGAGGAGCGCGTCGGCGTAGGCGTACCGCAGTCGGGCGGTCCAGGGCTGGACGGAGTTCGAGGCGAGCTCCGGGCTCTGCAGGGTGACGATTGCGGCTTCCAGCTGATCCATGTCACGCCGGGCACCGGCCGCCACGAGCCGCATCTCGACCTGGCTCGCCTTGTCCAGCTTCTGCACCTCGGGCGCGCCGGCCATCTCCAGCGCCTTCTCGGGCCGGCCGAGACCACGCTCGCAGTCCGCCATGACGGGCCACAGTTCCACGCTGCCGGTCATCCGGCGCGCGGCGCGGAACTCGGCGAGCGCCTCGCTGAACTTCTGGTTCGCGTACGCGGCGAACCCGGCCGCCTCACGCACGGCGGCGACACGCGACGCCAGTCGCAGGGCGATCCTCGAGTACGCGTAGGCGGCCTCGGGGTCCTCGTCGATGAGACGGGCCACCATCACCAGGTTGCGGGAGACATCCTCGGCAAGGCCCTTGGGCAGGCTCATGAGCTCCTGCCGTACGTCCTTGTCGATCTCCTCGCCCGTGACGTCGTCCGGGATCGGCAGCCGCTTGATCGGCTCACGGTCGCGGTCCCGCTCGTCGCGGAAACGGCTGCCACCGCGCCGGTCGTCGCCGCCGCGGTCGTCACGACCACGGAAGCCACCGGGGCGCCCTCCCCTGTCGTCACGGCGGGGTCCACCACGGCCACGGTCGTCGTGTCCTCGGTCGTCACGGCCACGGAAGCCGCCGCCACCGCCGCCACGGTTGTCGTCACGACGGTCGTCACGGCGGAAGGGAGGACGGTCGCCGTCCCTGCGCTCGTCACGACGGAAGTCGCCTCCGGCACGGTTGTCGTCACGGCGGAACCCACCGCGGTCGTCGTCGCGACGCGGGGTGCTGGGCCGGTCGTCACGGCGGAAGCCGCCACGATCGTCGCCGCCACGGTCGTCACGACGGAACCCACCGCCGCTGGCGCCACGGTTGTCGTCACCACGGAACCCGCCACGGTCACCGGCACCGCTACCGCGGTCGTCACGACGGAAACCGCCGCCACTACCGCCACCACTGCGGTTGTCATCGCGACGGAACCCGCCGCGGTCGTCGTCACGGCGCGGGGTGCTGGGCCGGTCGTCACGACGGAAGCCACCACGATCGTCGCCGCCACGGTCGTCACGACGGAACCCACCGCCGCTGCCGCCACCGGCACGGTTGTCATCACGGCGGAAGCCGCCGCCACTACCGCCACCGGCACGGTTGTCATCACGACGGAACCCACCGCCGCTGCCGCCACCACTGCGGTTGTCATCGCGACGGAAGCCGCCACGGTCACCGGCACCGCTACCGCGGTCGTCACGACGGAAACCGCCGCCACTACCGCCACCACTGCGGTTGTCATCGCGACGGAACCCGCC
>NZ_JBHWVI010000448.1:0-1611 GCF_042737005.1 Streptomyces sp. NPDC060027 | reverse complement strand
CCCCGAACCCGGCACCGACTTGTGCGAACGTCTCGTTCTTTCGTGGATGGGCCAGCGTCAGCAGCGCTTGCTTGAAGCAGCTCAACTTCCGCCAGTGTGTGCGAAGTTCACGCCTTCGGGTGTAGACGAGCCAGGAGACATGCTCGACCAGCTCGTACGGGACATCGAGCGTGGAAGGATACGGAACCAACGAAGCCCCCGGCCGTCGGCGTGTTGAGTGAGATCACCACACCAACGACGAGGGGCTTCGTCACGTCACCACCACGCTGACCAGCCCATTTCATCCCCACGGCACAGGATGAAAGAGGCTCACTGAGCTCGGCGAGTACGCCGTACGCGGCATGACCAAACGCGGGATGATGCTGGAGATCGACCACATGAGCATCAAGGCCGCAGGCCGTGCCCTCGACATCCTCGAGTCGGAGTCGTATCCCGGCGTGATCTCCTCCCACAGCTGGATGGACCTCAACTGGACCGAGCAAGTCTACGGTCTCGGCGGTTTCATCGCCCAGTACATGAACGGCTCGGAAGTCTTCATCGCGGAGGCGAAGCGCACGGAGGCCCTGCGCGACAAGTACGGCGTCGGGTACGGCTACGGCACCGACATGAACGGCGTCGGCGGCTGGCCGGGCCCCCGCGGGGCTGACACACCGAACCCGGTGCGCTACCCCTTCCGCAGCGCCGACGGCAGCGCCGTCATCGACCGCCAGACCACCGGACAGCGCACCTGAGACATCAACACCGACGGAGCCGCGCACTACGGCCTCGTACCGGACTGGCTGGAGGACATACGCGTCGCCGGCGGCCAGGACGTCGTGGACGACCTCTTCCTGGGCGCCGAGTCCTACCTCGCCACGTGGAAGGCATCCGAGAACCACAAGGCTGGGGTGAACCTCGCCGCGGGAGCCTCCACCTCGACCAGCTCGTCGGAGTGGAGCCTGTTCACCAGCTATGCACCCGGACGGGCCGTGGACGGCGAGACCAACACCCGTTGGGCGAGCGACTGGAGCGACGACCAGTGGCTCCGGATCGACCTCGGCGCGCCCAGACCGGTCAAGCGGGTCGTCCTCGACTGGGAGCGCGCCTACGGGAAGGCGTACCGGATCGAGGTCTCGGCCGACGGCACGGATTGGCGGTCCGTCTGGTCCACGACCGGTGGTGACGGCGGCCTAGACACGGCGCAGTTCACAACGGCTTCGGCCCGCTACGTACGCATCCATGGCCTGAAGCGCGGCACCAAGTGGGGCTATTCCCTCCACGAAGTAGGCGTCTACAGCAGCTGACGCGCCAGGGCGCGGGTCGACTGGATCAGCGCTCCTGATTCCATTCAGCTGGCTTCAGCCGTGAGTTCAACGCGCGAGGGTAAAGCCAATGGCACGAATGCCATCTGCCGAGCGGTGGCCACAACTGATCGATGCGGCGATCCGTGCAATGAACGGCGAATCTGCTTCTGAAACGATCAGCAACGAGTTGGTGCGTGATAGCGGGTGGGGCGTCGTGCCAGGCAGGTGGCATGATCCCGCTGTGGTGATCATGGTCAATCGGGCGGTGTTGGCGCATCGGCTGTTCACGGGTCTCTCTCGGCGTCATCTCGCCTGCCTGGTCGAGGAG
>NZ_JBHWVI010000447.1:0-1615 GCF_042737005.1 Streptomyces sp. NPDC060027 | reverse complement strand
GACAAGACACCCCATGCAGCTATCGGGTCAAGCAGCTGTGGCGAGTGGTGATGGTTTCGGCGGGGCAAATGCGATCGCTTCGTCGAACCTCTGGCGGGTTGTCAGGCAGTGGTGGAGCTGGCCGAGCATGCGGTTGAAAAGGTTTCGGAGAGCCGCGTAGTAGCGATCGCCGGTCTCTCTCCGACGGTTGTAGTGGTCGTGTGCGCCGGTTGAGGCAGTGAGTGCGGCGAAAGCCCAGTGCCGGCCGGTTGCGGCCAGACGACTGTTCTTGATCCGGCGGTGGCTGACGCGGCGGCTTTTGCCGGACTCGCGCGTAACGGGGGCACTTCCGGCGTAAGCCTTCAGATCGCGGGCTGTGTCGAACCGTGTGCGGTCGTCGCCGATTTCGGCGAGTAGCCGGGCGCCGGTCAGCACCGCGAGGCCCGGGAAGCTCGTGATGATCTCCGCGTCGGGATGCTGGAGGAAGAGCTCCTCGGTGGCGCTTGCCAGCTCGTCGCAGGCCTTGCAGGCCGCTTCGAGCTGGGCGAGCAAGGCAAGTGTTTGGTGCCCCATCGCCGCTTCCACCAGAGCCGGCTGACGAAGCCAGGTCCGGCGGAATACCTCGAGCAGGCGGTCGGTCTCGGCCTCGATCCGGCGCTGGCGGCCGGCCTGTGTGACGGCGGCCCTGAGCTTGCTGCGGGCAAGTTTGGCGGCCTCGGCCTGTGTGGGCGCGATCGCCAGAACCGCGCGAGCCTCTCGCGCCAGAAGCCTCTCGCGCTTGTCGGCGAACGCTTCGAGGACTGCCGGGTAGTACTCGCGCAGGTGCGAGCGCAGGCGGTTGTGGGCTCGGGTGCGGTCCCAGACCGCGTCCTGCTGGGCTCTGGCGAGGACGGCGATCGCTTTGACCAGCTCAGAGTCGCCCGGCAGAGGCCGGTGAAGCTCTGCGTCGGTCCGTAGGATGTTCGCCAGGACGACGGCGTCCTGGTGGTCGGACTTCTTGCGGGAGACGGCGTGCCGGTCCCGGTAGCGTGCCACGGCCATTGGGTTGATCGCGAACACCTGGCGCCCGGAGGCCCGCAGGCAGGCCACCATGAGCCCGCGCGAGGTCTCAATCGCGATCGGGATCGGATCGTCGGGAGTGTCGCCGTGTTCGGCGAGCAGACGCAGCAGGTCCTGGAAGCCCGACGCGTCGTCGCTGACCCTGAGCTTGCCGAGCAGACGAGCCTCGGAGTCAACGACCGCCACGTCATGATGGTCTTCGGCCCAGTCGATTCCGCAGGTCACCAGCATGCACGCCTCTTTTCGATACGTCGCTGTCCGCCGGCGTCGAGCCGCGGCAGGACCACTCGGCGACCTAATAGAAGCGCTCGCCGGCGCACCACCCCATCAGCCGTCCGTGGCCCCAGCTGTTCTCAGGGTCCTCGCTCTCGTGAAGAGCTCCACGACTCCGGCTGATCAAGAGGTGGCCCTGAGAACGGCTCGAACCACGGCACGCTACGACGGTCGCGTCCCAAGCGGCAGGGGCCGCGCACGCGTCACTCTTGTCGAAGCACTCAAAGCGCGGCATACAGCAAGACATCTCGCTCGGCCCCTGCCCAGAGCTGATCCAACTCCCAGCCCTAAACGCCTATTAGGC
>NZ_JBHWVI010000446.1:0-1629 GCF_042737005.1 Streptomyces sp. NPDC060027 | reverse complement strand
CCCCGCGCGGGCGCCCCCGGACGACTTCCCCCTGCTCCGCCCGACTCCGGGGATTTCCCTGGTGCGCCGTCAGCCCTGGCGGGCCTTGAGGCGCGGGTTCTTCTTGTTCACGACGAAGACCACCCCGCGCCTACGGACCACCTGGGCCCCGGGCTTGGACTTCAGCGAACGCAGCGACTTGCGTACCTTCATGGCTCTGTTCTCCTCCTGCCGGACTCGTCGCGCTCCGGCGTTCAGTGCCGGTTCGGCGCGGCGCGGCCGTAGCGGCGCTCGAAGCGCTCGACCCGGCCGGCGGTGTCCAGGACCCGTGAGGTCCCGGTGTGGAACGGGTGGCTCGCCGACGAGATCTCGACGTCGATCACCGGGTGGACCGCACCGTCCTCCCACTCGATCGTCTTGGCCAACCGTGCGGTCGATCGCGTCAGAAAGGCGACGCCCGCGGCACGGTCCCGGAAGACGACGGGACGGGACTCGGGGTGAATGTCGGGCCTCATGGGGTTCCCTCCTCGGTTACGGCAGGTGCGTCTGCGGATACGCCGGGTACGTCTGCCTGCTGCGCCCGGCGTGGGGTCAGCGCTCCTCCCGGAACGCGACGTGCTTCCCCGCCAGCGGGTCGTACTTGCGCAGGACGAGCCGGTCGGGGTCGTTTCCGCGGTTCTTGCGCGTCACGTACGTGGCGCCGGTCCCGGCCGTCGACTTCAGCGTGACGACGGGGCGCGCGGTGCTGCGTGCCATGAGGTCCTCCTTCGCCCACCATGCGCGGGCCTTGACTCGCGCATGCCAATCAGTTACGTGAGCTGTAACAGCGCGTCCCGCGTCCGCATTCCCGGGCCCGTCACGACGCCCACGCGGCCCGTCCCACCCCGGCGACTACGCCTCGCGTACGGCACCGGCGACGACCGAGCTCACGGTCCGGCGGACGCCCTCCGGATCGGGTGCCGCGCCCTCCCGGCCCGCGAAGAGCAGATGACCGGTCCCGATCAGCGTGAGCGCGAGCGTGTCGACGTCGGCGTCCGGCGCGATGCGGCCCAGCTGGCGCTCCGCGCGGAGGTAGGAAGCGATCATGGCCGCGGCCTCGGTCAGCACGGGCAGGCCGGTCGGCGTGGTGGCCCGCAGCCGGGCGCGCAGGGCGTCCCGGGCGATGACGAGGCCGAGGATTCCCAGGGCCAGGGGCCCGAACACGTCGGCCAGCGCGGTGGTGAGGTTGCCGTCGACGGTGCCCGTTCCGGCGGACTCGCGCAGGGCGGCGGCCTGGACGTCGAGCCGGGCGATCCGGTCCCGCACGAGCTCGGCGAGGAAGTCGTCGAAGTCGGCGAAGTGCCGGTGCAGGACCCCCTTGGCGCAGCCCGCCTCCATGGTGACCGCCCGGCTGGTCAGCGCGTTCGGCCCGTCCCGCAGCAGGACGCGTTCGGCGGCGGCGAAGAGCTGTTCGCGCGCGTCACGCAGGGCTACCCCGGTCGGCATACGTGCATCCGCCTTTCTGTGCGGGACGACCTCGCCCAGGACCACCTCACCCGGGGCGAGTGAGCGCGCACCCCTCCATCGAGGAGGCGTGTTGACGCAGGGGCGCGCGACGTTCCCCGAACGCGCTCGCCCGTTGACGAGTGGGCATGCGCCCACTCATAGTGC
>NZ_JBHWVI010000445.1:0-1634 GCF_042737005.1 Streptomyces sp. NPDC060027 | reverse complement strand
TGGCAGATCTTCCGCAGATCCCGCATCAGCCCCAACCGCATGACCGTCATCGCCAAAGCCGTCCTCACCCTGGAGAGGCAACACTGAAAGTGCTCAGTGATTGGGTTCCGGGAGCGAGGAACAGTCCCCGGCGGGCCGGGGTTCGGCCGGACTGATTGTCATCGACGGCCTGGCGAGCTCGTTCACCAGGTTCGTCGTGGTAACTGCACAGACTTACATCCCTTTCCTGCGATCGCGGCGCCGACGCCGCAGGTAGGACTTGCCAGTGGCCCGAACCGCCAGCCAGACGGAGCAGCCGGCCGGTGGGGATCCGTGCCGTCAGCAGCCCTGAGTCATCAGGACAGCGTCTGTGGCTGGTTCCCATGGCCCATAGGCTCCCGGATGCCCCAGTCACAGGACAGTATCCTCGCCGATCCACCAGCTCTGAGCAGTTGAGTCTGCACGATTAAGCATGCGCCTACTCACGTCAGAGCTTCCCGATTCATGACAGGTTCTGTTACGTCTTTTGCCGCGGTATCACCAGGCCAAGCCTCAGAGCAACGGCTCGCTGACGGCTCGCAAAGGACGAGCACCTGGTCCGTCCCTGCGGACACCTGATCCACGGACGACATTCGTTTCTGCAGGGACGGCGTTCACCACGGCTTGCTATGTCTGTTCAGCAGTCTCCGACCAAGGCTTACCGACCTGATCCGGTTGCAGACCTACGTATGCAGCTGCCACCTCACGTCATCGCGCGGGTCTTCTTCAGTACAGATCGTGAGACAAGCGTCATGCCTCCTCCTCGCTCCATCATGCAGTCTTCCGAGCACCTGGCTGTAAGCACTGCGCTCGCAGCGCAGATGCCCCTGACCGTGCTCGCGATCTCCACGACGGCTGGCACAGTGGCTGCGGTGCTACTGCCTTTCGTGCTCGCACAGGTCGTCGACAGCATTCTCACGCAAGGGGCTATCCCCGCTGAGATCAACGTGCTGACCTTCTTGCTCTTCCTCAGTGCATCTGCCGGATACACCCGGACAATCTCATCCGCCCACGCGATCACCGTCGCAACTCAGTCGTTGCGCAACCGTGTCGTGCTTCACGCTCTCGCCGCTGGACCGCAAGCGAATTCAACAGGCCTGCCAAGCAACAGGGTTATCGCCCAGGCCACCGTCGGGGTTGCCGACATCGCCGCTGCCGGGCCCATCGTCATCAGGACAGTCGCTAGTGTGGCCACGGCTCTGGGTGCACTTGTCGCACTCTGGACAGTGGACGGATACTTCGCGTTGACGCTGTTGCTCGGGATGGGGCCAACCATCCTGCTGATGAGGCTTTTTACAGAGAGCGCCGCAGCGGTTCCTGAGCGCTATCTCAAATTGCAGGACCGTGCGATGACCTCGCTGCACGAGACGTTGGTCGGGGCGTTGCCGACTGAGACAAGGACAGTCCTGCCGCTTCGCGATCTCCATCAGGCTGGCACCGATCAGTGGCGCCAGCGCGCACGGAGAGCCTGGAAGACGGGTCTGGTGCTTCCTCTCTTCCAGATCACAGCCCTGGCGGGGGCGGGGCCCCGGGGGGGGGGGGGGCCCCCCGGGCCCGGGGGGGTGGGGGGCGGTGGGGGGGTTTGACACCGGGGAGTTTAAAAAAAAAACCACCCC
>NZ_JBHWVI010000444.1:0-1635 GCF_042737005.1 Streptomyces sp. NPDC060027 | reverse complement strand
GTCTCTCGTTGAGACAGTGCCCAGATCGTTGCGCCTTTCGTGCGGGTCGGAACTTACCCGACAAGGAATTTCGCTACCTTAGGACCGTTATAGTTACGGCCGCCGTTTACTGGGGCTTCAATTCGCACCTTCGCTTACGCTAAGCGCTCCTCTTAACCTTCCAGCACCGGGCAGGCGTCAGCCCCTATACTTCGCCTTACGGCTTCGCAGAGACCTGTGTTTTTGCTAAACAGTCGCCTGGGCCTATTCACTGCGGCTTTCCGTTAAGAAAGCACCCCTTCTCCCGAAGTTACGGGGTCATTTTGCCGAGTTCCTTAACCAGAGTTCTCTCGCACACCTTAGGATTCTCTCCTCGCCTACCTGTGTCGGTTTGCGGTACAGGCACCTTTTATCTCGCTAGAAGCTTTTCTTGGCAGCGGGGAATCAAAGACTTCGCTCCATAAGGAGCTTCCCCATCACAGCTCAGCCTTCACGATAAGCGGATTTGCCTACTTATCAGCCTAACTGCTTGGACGTGCACAACCAATCGCACGCTTCTTCTATCCTTCTGCGTCCCTCCATTGCTCAAACGATAAAGAGGTGGTACAGGAATATCAACCTGTTGTCCATCGCCTACGCCTTTCGGCCTCGGCTTAGGTCCCGACTAACCCTGAGCGGACGAGCCTTCCTCAGGAAACCTTAGGCATTCGGTGGAGGGGATTCTCACCCCTCTTTCGCTACTCATACCGGCATTCTCACTTCTAAGCGCTCCACAAGTCCTTCCGGTCTTGCTTCACAGCCCTTAGAACGCTCTCCTACCACTGTTCGAAGAACAGTCCGCAGCTTCGGTGATACGTTTAGCCCCGGTACATTTTCGGCGCAGAGTCACTCGACCAGTGAGCTATTACGCACTCTTTAAATGGTGGCTGCTTCTAAGCCAACATCCTGGTTGTCTAAGCAACTCCACATCCTTTTCCACTTAACGTATACTTTGGGACCTTAGCTGGCGGTCTGGGCTGTTTCCCTTTCGACTACGGATCTTATCACTCGCAGTCTGACTCCCAAGGATAAGTCATTGGCATTCGGAGTTTGACTGAATTCGGTAACCCGGTAGGGGCCCCTAGTCCAATCAGTGCTCTACCTCCAAGACTCTTACCTTGAGGCTAGCCCTAAAGCTATTTCGGAGAGAACCAGCTATCTCCAGGTTCGATTGGCATTTCACCCCTACCCACACCTCATCCCCGCACTTTTCAACGTGCGTGGGTTCGGGCCTCCATTCAGTGTTACCTGAACTTCACCCTGGACATGGGTAGATCACCTGGTTTCGGGTCTACAACCACATACTATTTCGCCCTATTCAGACTCGCTTTCGCTGCGGCTCCGCCTCTTCAGCTTAACCTTGCACGGGATCGTAACTCGCCGGTTCATTCTACAAAAGGCACGCCATTACCCATTAACGGGCTCTGACTATTTGTAGGCACACGGTTTCAGGATCTCTTTCACTCCCCTTCCGGGGTGCTTTTCACCTTTCCCTCACGGTACTGGTTCACTATCGATCACTAGGGAGTATTTAGCCTTGGGAGATGGTCCTCCCAGATTCCGACGGAATTTCACGTGTTCCGCCGTACTCAGGATACATTCAAGAGAGAACGAAGT
>NZ_JBHWVI010000443.1:0-1640 GCF_042737005.1 Streptomyces sp. NPDC060027 | reverse complement strand
GCCCTTCGCCCCGGACCCCCTCGGGATGGTCCGGGGCGAAGGGCTGTCCTGCGCGCTCCGCGCGCTGTCCGCGAGGGGACGGCCGGCCCCGGAAGGGGACGGGACCGGCAGCCCGTACGCGGATCGGTCAGATGCGCTTCTCCGACCTGCGGCGCATCCAGAACACTCCGCCGCCGACGGCCGCCGCGGCCACCAGACCGCCGCCGATCGCCATGTCGGTGGACGTGGCGCCGGTGGTGCTGCTGCCGCCGAGACCGCCGCGCACACCGCCGATGACGGTGAAGGCGGCCGGGCGGGTGAGCGGTCCCGTCCCGTCGCAGTTGACGGTGATGTCGTACGAGCCGGGACTGGCGTCCTGGTTGATGGTGGCCGTCCCGCTGGACGACTCGTTGTGGCTGCCCAGGAGCGGCGAGAGCCTCGCCTGACGGAACGCGGGCGAGGTCATGGTGCCTCCCCTCGGGCACCCGTCGACCGTCACGGTGAGCTGGCCGCCGCGGGCGATGACGCTGGGCATCGCGACGATGTTGCTCGGGGTGTTCCAGGCCGCGGCCATCGGGGCGGCGAGCCCCACGGCGGCGACCGCGGCGGCAGACACCGCCAGGGCACGAGTAGTACGCATGTGATCCTCCGCGGGGGCGCCCCGGGAACCGTCCCCGGTGGATCGGCGAGAAAGCGCCTCCCAGACAGACCCTCAGATGCCGTGCCCGGACCCGCATTTCGGGAATGGTCCGTCCTGGTGAGAAGACACGCCGAAGAAATTCCACACAATCGGATATTGCCGCAGGTCACGGACCGTCAGAAAATTCCTGGTCACGGCAACTCGGATGGCGCACGGGGGATTCGTCCCACCACCCGTTCGCCCGCTCCCCGTCGCCCGGCGGCCCCGCTGCCATTAGCGTGCTCATATGCGCGAATGACGAGGCGACGGCCGCGTCGAGAGGGGATTGCGAATGTCTGCGTCCGAGCTGGCCGAAGAGGAGGAGCGGCAGAGGAAGCGCGCTCCCTGGGGCGTGATAGCGCTTGTTCTGCTGACCGGCCTCGCACTCGTTCGGAATGGTTCCGGTGAGTTCGACGTGGGCCCTCCGCAGCCCGCTTCGGCGGCCGCGGCGGACAGCCGCACTCCGGGTGGAACCTTCTCGAACACACCGGCCCCGCTGCCGTACTCCGTGGCCGACCGGGTGCGGATCCCCGCCATCCGCGTCGACGCCCCGGTGATGCCGGTGGGTCTGGACAGCGACGGATGGGTCGACGCGCCACCGCCCGACGACCCGAATCTCGCCGGTTGGTTCACCGGTGCCGTCGCGCCCGGCGAGAAGGGCACGGCCGTGGTCGTGGGCCATGTCGACAACATGCGGGGTCCCGCCGTCTTCTACGGGCTCGGCGCCCTCAAGAAGGGAAACCGGGTCGAGGTCCTGCGCAAGGACGGAAAGACCGCGGTGTTCGAGATCTACGGCATCGAAGTCTTCGCGAAGAACGATTTCCCCGGCGACCGTGTGTACAACAGCAAAGGCACCCCGGAATTGCGTGTCATCACGTGCGGAGGCGGTTTCTCCAAGCAGCACGGATACGACGGGAACGTGGTCGTCTTCGCCCGCATGGTCGAGGCGCGCTGAGCGTTCCCCGGGCAGGCGGGCGAAAGC
>NZ_JBHWVI010000442.1:0-1658 GCF_042737005.1 Streptomyces sp. NPDC060027 | reverse complement strand
GTGGCGGAGCTCCGCGACCGCCGGCACCGTCGCTGCGGACGGGCATGCACTTCGCGCCGCCCTGACGACAGGTCAGCAGCGCCGTTCACCAGGTGGTGCCGGCGGGCTCCTCGATGCTGGTGTTGATGCGGTTGAAGAAGTTGGTGAGGCCGATCATCAGGATGATCGCGGAGAGCTGCTCCTCGTTGAAGTGGTCCGCTGCCTCGTTCCACACCTCATCGGGGACGGCCTTGCCGAAGCGGTCGGCGATCCGGGTGGCGGCCTCGGTCAGGGCCAGGGCCGCGCGCTCCTCGTCGGTGAAGAACGGCGCCTCGCGCCAGGCGGCCACGGCGTGCAGGCGTTCGTCGCTCTCGCCGTGCTTCTTGGCGCCCGCCACGCCGGCGAACACGCAGGCGCTGCATCCGTTGATCTGGCTGGCCCGCAGGTGGACCAGTTCCAGGATCTGCGGGGAGACGCCGCCCTGGTACATGGCCTTGTAGATGTTCTGGATGCCCTTCATGGCGTCCGGCAGGACCAGAGCGGGGTTCTTCATCCGGGCACTGGTGGTGATCGCGGTGTTCATCTGATGCTCTCCTGGTGATCCGTTAGCGTCTGTCACTGGACCGACGGATCCGGACGCGGGGGTGTGACAGGTGAGCGAGAACTTTTTTCTGGCCGACCGTTTCGAGGCTGAGCGGCCCGGGCTGCGGGCGGTGGCCTACCGGATGCTGGGCTCGCTTGCCGAGGCGGAGGACGCCGTCCAGGAGGCGTGGTTCAAGCTCAGCCGCACCGACGTGAGCGACGTGAAGAACCTTGGGGCCTGGCTCACCACGGTCGTGGGCCGGACATGCCTGGACATGCTGCGCTCGCGTACTTCGCGACGCGAGGATCCGCTGCCCGAGCAGGATGGGTCCATCCGGCTGCCGGACCCGGTGGTCACCGCGCTGGCCCGCGTTGACCCCGAGCGGGAGGTCCTGATCGCGGACTCGGTGGGCATTGCACTCATGATCGTTTTGGAGGCCCTCTCCCCGGACGAGCGACTCGCCTTCGTCCTCCATGACATGTTCGACGTGCCCTTCGATGACATCGCCCCCAGCCTCGGCCGGACCGCGGTCTCCACCCGGCAGCTCGCCAGCCGCGCTCGCCGCCGGGTTCAGGGCGCCTCCCCGGCGGCCGACACGGACAATGCCCGCAAACGCGACGTCGTGGACGCCTTTCTGACCGCCTCCCGCGGCGGCGACTTCGAGGCGCTTCTGGCCCTCCTCCACCCCGACGCGGTCGCGCGTTCCGATGGCGGCACGCTCGTCCCGAGCATCCTGCGGCGCGGCGCGGGCGACGTGGCGTCCCAGGCGATCACCTTCGCCCGCTTCGCGGCGAACGCGCGTCTGGTGCTGGTCAACGGCACGCCCGGCGTTGTCTCGTTCGCCGGGGACCGACCTTTGTCCGTCATGTCGTTCACCATCCGGGACGGCCGCATCACCGGGCTCGACATCCTCACCGACCCTGACCGCCTGACCACGCTCGGGCTGACCGACTGACCGATGCCGGCCACTCCAAAGCGGACGCTGCCCACGGGGACCAGAGCGAAGGCGCGCTCGACCGGGTTGGGCGCTGTCACCTCTCATGAACATCGAACACGGCGTGGTCCGGGTGCCTCCCAAATTGCTGAACAGCCGCTG
>NZ_JBHWVI010000441.1:0-1662 GCF_042737005.1 Streptomyces sp. NPDC060027 | reverse complement strand
CGGCTCCGCCGATGTCGTGGGCGAGCCCGGCCCGACCTGTACTCGGCGGCCATCCGCCGGACGCACGATCCGCGGGTGGTGTCGGTCAGCTCAGCGGTATCTGACCCTGCCGGGGCGCATGGAGTTCGCGATCCGGGACGCGCTGACGGGCATCGCCAATCTCGACGTCTTCATGTACCCGGACGGTGACCGCTACGACCTGCGCATCACGGCCGCCGAGCCGCTGGTGACCAAGGAGTGGCGGGTGGATGCGAAGGCGTAGGCGGTCCTTCGGGGCCCTGGCCGACGCACTGCTCGAGCGCCCCGCGCTGGGCGGAAGAGTGCGGCTGACCATCGTGGTCTCCCACCGGCAGCGGTCGGACCTTCCGCTGCTGCAGTCCCGTCTTGCCGGGCGGCCGGACTTTGAGGTGATGACCAGCGAAGAACTTCGTCGCCGAGGTTCTTCGCTGGTGCCGCCTGGGTGAGTCGTGGAGACCGGTGAGGTCCATGAGGCGTTGCAGCGCTGTGCCATCGCGGCGTATCTCGCCCTGTCTCAGCAGTACTTCGCGTTCGAGACCGTTGACGGCCGGTGCGGGGTGCCGCTGGACTTCGCGGCGATGTTCGCCGCCCGGCGCACCGACGTGTGGGGGGTCTGGCTGTCACTGCCGCGCGCCGAGCATGAGCGGGTGGGCCGGCTGTGGCAAGCGCTCCGGCAGGAGGGGGACCTGGCGCAGCCGGAGACGTTCCGTGAGACGGTCCTGGAGTACGCGGTGGCGCCCACAGCACTGTTCCGGATCCCGGAGGAATCGAACGCGGACGAGGCCCACTGGCTGGTGGCCTGCCATGCTCAAGAGCTCCCCGCTCTGGCCGAGCATCTCGTTCAGGAGGCCGAGGGATACCGGGCCCTGCTGGAGAGGTCACTGCCGACAGCCGGGGAAGGCCTGTGGACTTTCGGCCGCGACCGGCTGTACACGGTGGAGATCCCCGCAGGCGAGAAGGGCGCGTTCGTTGCCCGGTGCGGCTGCGCACCGAGCCGTTTCTCAAGGAAGCGGCACTGCCGCGCCAAGCGGTGATGGACCGCGTGGTGGGCCAGGGGACAGCCCGGCCGGGAAAGTTTGGGTGGAAGCCCGGTCTGCTTGAGGGATTCTTCGAGCGGCTCACCGACGCCTACGGCCGCACGGCGGCGGAGTTGCGGCTGCCCGCGGGCGCGATGACGCTGCTGAATGCGCCCACCGGGTGGGCAAGAGCGTGCTGATGCGGGACGCGGCACACCTGCTGGCAGCGAGCGGCCAGGGTCCGGTCCTCGTGGTAGTGGGCCTGATCGTGAAGGGCTGGGCACTGCCGAGCAGTTGGCTGCGGACAACGCACTGGTAGAGGAGACGTCTGGCACCGTGCAGGACGCTGCCGGGCGGGCGGGCAGGCCGCTGCGGGTGGCGCCGTGGGTGGCGCCCTCGCGCCACGACGACCAGGCGGAGCTCGCCTTCGCCCAGGGCCGCGAGGACCGGTTCGAGCTGTTCGCCGCGGCTGCGAGTGACGGGCTGGCCGCGGACCACGACCAGCCGGGCTTCTTCGGTGCCCACCCTCACGGCCCTCACGTTTAAATTCTTCTTTGGCGACCCGGACTCGCGCAGCACCTGCGCCCTGGACAGAACGGCACCCACGCCGGCCGCGGCCGCTCCGGAG
>NZ_JBHWVI010000440.1:0-1676 GCF_042737005.1 Streptomyces sp. NPDC060027 | reverse complement strand
CCTGGCCACCGCGGCCTGACCAGAGGCCGACGCACGCCCCCACCACGCCCTGACACGCCATCAACCCATCACACCCCCACCAACGTGACAACACCGACCAGGCTCCTCGGCTTGCCCGCGGTGCTCAGACGCCTCCCGCACCGGGACGAGCAGGTGCATCTGCACCGCAGTCTGGAACGGCTGCGCTCCTTGGCTGAAGGGCAGCAACAGCTGCCACTCCTGCGTCGGATCCACGACTCCGGGCTGCAGACACAGCCTCTCTAGCGGTTCGGCTCGCATGATTCGCCAGGTGGCGAGGTCACTCGACTTTCGACGATCAACGGAAACGTCGATCGGAGTTACACCGAATTTCATACAGTCCCCCCTGCTGCGGGGTGAGGCACGGTTGAGGGATTTGTTGCCCGTCACCCTCGGAAGGCTGATGTCTGGGCGCGGGGTTCGGCCGGTGGCTGCGAGGGGCGTCTCGGGAGCGCCGGCAGCAGCCGGCCGGAACCACGATAGAGGCTGGGCGGCTACCGGGGGTCCATGATGGCGGCTGCCGCGGCTCGGGTCCTGCCCGGTTTCCTTGTTGCTCTGCTCCTTCAGCCGGCGGGCCTGATCGCTCAGGCGCTTGCGCTCGTCGGGGTCGCTGGTGCGCTCGGCCAGATCCCCCATTTCCTCGGCCTTGGCACGCATCTGCTGGACTCTGCCGCCGGGTTCGCCGGTCATGCTCATGATCGCTCCTTGCGTGATGGGGAGAGCGGACGAGCACAGCGAAACGCCCCTACTGAGCTACCGCATCCCAACGCATCCCCTGGGGTGCCTCCTCTCCTGTGAAGGGGCTGGAAGAGGGGCGAGGTTGGTGCGTGTGCGTTGCGGCGGGAACGGCGTTTTGGACGTTGTTCAGAGCCCTCCGTGAGGGTCGCGGCTCCAGGCGGCAGGGGTGCATTTCACGCGTCCGTCACCTTCGATGACGGCATGCGGCACACGGTGTCACGCGTGAACGGCCCGCCGTTTCGCCGGCGGGCCGCATCAGTGGAGCGCTTCCTGGCCTGCGGCAGGCCGGGCACCGCCGTCTGTGGCGGAGGGGCTGGTGAAGGGCCTGGCCCGGCGCCCTCCCGCACGCCCGGGAGCGATCAGTGGACTGCTTCCTGATTAGCGCGGCAGGCCGGGCATCCGCCGTCTGGTGGCGGTTGTCAGACCGGGAGCAGGGGGTGGGGTCCAGGGGGGGTGCGGTCTTGAGTAGGTCAAGGGTTCGGTACAGGTTGGGGTGGAGGCCGGTGAGGTGGAGGCTCGTGTGGGTGGTGTGGACCTGGTGGGTGAGCCGGTTCAGTGCGCGCAGACCCGTCCCGTCGCAGAAGGTGAGGCTGGTGAGGTCCAGGCAGAGGGTTCGGGGGTGTCCTGCCAGTGCTGTGGTGAGTGCCTGGTGGAGGAGTGGGGCGGTGGCGAGGTCGAGTTCTCCGGTCAGGCGGAGCAGGACGGTTTCCCCGTACCGCAGGGTGTGGGTCTGGAGCAGTTCGTCTGCTCGCATGGCCGCCTCCGGTTCCGGGTGTGCCAGGCCGGCTTTTCTTCCTCTTCTTCCCAGTATCCGGGCGGGGGAGTGGTTAGGCGGCGGCGAGGTCGGCCCAGTGGTCGATGAGGCCGTCGGTGTCGGTGTCGGTGTCGGTGCCGGTGTGGTCGGCGAGGGCGGTGATGAT
>NZ_JBHWVI010000439.1:0-1715 GCF_042737005.1 Streptomyces sp. NPDC060027 | reverse complement strand
AGGAACCTCGCCGTCGAACGCGGTGCGCGGGCTGCGTCGTTGCGTGTCTTGCTCCGTGACCGGGATGGGAAGTACACCGAGTCCTTCGACGCGGTCGTCGCGGCCGAGGGCATCGAGGTCATGAGAACCGCGCCGCGGGCTCCTGGAATGGACGCGCACGGTGAACAGGTCATCGGCACCCTGCGGCGTGAGGTCCTTGACCACCTGCTGATCTGGAACGCCCCCATGCCCGGCAAGTCCTCGATGCCTACGCCCGGCACGACCACGGTCATCGCCCACACCAGGCGCGAGGGCAGCTTCCTGCGCTCGGCCAGGAACACCCAAGGCCCACCACGACTGCAACCGGTCAGCGACTCCCGTGTACTCGAGTGTTAGGCGGCTTGATCAACGAATACAGATATGCGGCGTGAGCTGCAGCGATGGGTTTCCGAACGGCACAGGGCACACCGCTCCACCGGCAGGGCGAGGGGCAAGCGCCTGCCCGGGAGTAGCCGGCACCCGCTGCTGGTCCACGACCCGCCCAACGGCGGACCACCGCGAAAGGATCGTCGTCAGCGAAACGTTGGCGAAGCGTCAGCGGGGATTGCGAAGGTGGTGCGTCAGGAACAGCAGACTGTGAGAACGGAGATTCGTACATGAGCGCAAGGCTCCCCGCCGGCGGTTACGTGAAGCGCCTGATGGTGTTACTGCTTTCACTCGTGGCTGTGCTCGGCATGACTCAAGTGAGGTCCATCCCGCTCGCGCATGCCGCCACCAGCAATTACTGGTCGCCGATCACGTGGAATATCACGGGGCTGGGTAACGGAAGCAACAGGGAGGCAGAGCGTAATTACCGGGCCATGGTGAACCAGCTACGGGTGCTCTCTGGTTATGACATCGGCACCGGCCTGATGCGAACCACGGAGCAGACTCAGCGCTACATCGAGGTCATGATTGTCGACAACGGAGATCCGGTCAACAATCATCGCATCTCTCTCTACCTGCGCCTCGACAACCTCTACCTCGATGGTTTCACCATCGTGGGGCAGAACTACAGGTTCAGTGATGCGCCGGGCTACCTGACGACACGGTTCGCAAACCAGTACCCAGGCGCCGTCCACCTGTTCCGCAACTTGCCCTACACCTCGCATTATCAGGATCTCGCCAATGCCGGGACCCGCGGCAGTCAGGCATTCTCGGGGCCATCATTCTGGACCGCCATCCAGACCATCCAGAGGCTCACCGATCAGAACTGGAACAATGCCAGGGCTGCACTCGCCGCCATCATCGGCGCGACCTCCGAAGCGGCCCGATTCGGCTGGATCGAAAACCGGATCGCGAATTCTATCGGATCCGGCGGAGAAACGGACGACGCCGGCGGCTTCCACAACAACCTGGGCGGTTTCGGAGCCGACCTGGAGAACAACTGGGAAGACCTGTCAGAAATCGTCTACAGGCAGCAGAACGGCAACGGGCGCATCGAGCCCGTGAACATCGACGGCCACCGGTACAGCAGCATCAGCGACATCATCTACAGTCGCGGCAGCAGCGGACCGAGGCTCGCCCCGTTCCTCACCCACGGGAGCGCCCGCTGACGGCTGCCCCAGCCCGGCATTGCGGCCGGGCTGGGGCAGCCGGGGCGTGTGAGCAGCAGGGTGGCCAGCGCACACAGGTGTCGCCACCGCACCCGCCCGGGACGCGCAGGAGTTCTGCCAGCACCTGGCCCAGCGCACCGG
>NZ_JBHWVI010000438.1:0-1759 GCF_042737005.1 Streptomyces sp. NPDC060027 | reverse complement strand
GGGGTGGGGGGCCGTGCCGGTACATCCCAGTCCGGCGCCGCTGGATCAGACGTGGGCTACCTGTGCGAACTGCTGCTCGATCCGAACGTAAGCGACGGACATCAGGGATGTACCGGAACGGCCCCTCCCGTACGCCGCCGACTGCAGGCGCGTAGTGGTTGGGGGTGGCCCTTCCGTACGCTTTCGGGCGCGGGTGCAAGATTCAGCCCCTCCGGCGTTTGAGGAGCGGGGTCTGGGGCGGAGCCCCAGGGACGGGACGGGACGGGTAGGGGCGGAGGGGGCGAAAGCGGCTTGGGGGGCGGGTCCGGGAGGCACCGGGGCCCGAGGTTCGGGACGCTCCGAGTTCGGGGTTCGGGAGGATCCCGGAGTGGGGGTTGGTGGCGCGGCCCGTGAGGGGAGCGGCAAATTGTCATCGGTGTGCCGTTTGGGTGTCACCCAGTGTTCCGTGTCCGTCAGGCGGACCGGGCGGGCGGGCGGCACTGGGTGCCGGATACGGTGGGAGCACCATGAGCGCTTCGCAGACCACTGATGTGCCCACTCTCCTTGTCAAGATCTTCGGCAAGGACCGGCCGGGCATCACCGCCGGACTCTTCGACATCCTCGCCGCCTGGTCCGTCGACGTCGTCGACATCGAGCAGGTCGTCACCCGCGGCCGGATCGTGCTGTGCGCGCTCGTGACCGAGCCGCCCGCCGGCCTCGAAGGCGATCTGCGGGCCACCGTCCACAGCTGGGCGGAATCGATGAAGATGCAGGCGGAGATCATCTCCGGCCTGGGCGACAACCGTCCCCGAGGATCCGGACGTTCGCTCGTCACGGTGCTCGGGCACCCCCTCACCGCGGAGTCGACGGCCGCCATCGCCGCGCGGATCACGAAGACCGGCGGCAACATCGACCGCATCTTCCGGCTGGCCAAGTACCCGGTGACCGCGGTCGAGTTCGCCGTGTCCGGTACCGAGACCGAGGCACTGCGCACCGCGCTGGTGACCGAGGCCGCGGCACTCGGCGTGGACATCGCCGTGGTGGCGGCGGGCCTGCACCGACGGGCCCAGCGTCTTGTCGTGATGGACGTGGACTCCACGCTCATCCAGGACGAGGTGATCGAGCTCTTCGCCGCGCACGCCGGGTGCGAGGACGAGGTCGCCGGGGTCACCGCGGCCGCGATGCGTGGTGAGCTGGACTTCGAGCAGTCCCTGCACGCGCGGGTCGCGCTCCTCAAGGGGCTGGACGCGTCGGTGGTGCAGAAGGTGCGTGAGGAAGTGCGGCTCACGCCGGGCGCACGCACACTGATTCGTACGCTGAAGCGGCTCGGCTTCCAAGTCGGCGTCGTCTCCGGCGGGTTCACGCAGGTGACCGATGATCTGAAGGAGCGGCTCGGGCTCGACTTCGCCCAGGCCAACACGCTGGAGATCGTCGACGGGAAGCTGACCGGCCGGGTCACCGGGGAGATCGTCGACCGGGCGGGCAAGGCGCGGCTGCTGCGCCGGTTCGCCGCCGAGGCCGGGGTGCCGCTGGCCCAGACCGTGGCCATCGGCGACGGCGCCAACGACCTCGACATGCTCAACGCCGCCGGCCTCGGGGTCGCGTTCAACGCCAAGCCGGTGGTGCGGCAGGCCGCGCACACCGCGGTGAACTTCCCGTTCCTGGACACGGTCCTGTATCTCCTGGGCGTCACCCGTGAAGAGGTCGAGGCCGCCGACATGCACGAGGACGACACCGCCCACTGAGTGACGTCCTACGGCGGACGGGGGCCCGGCACCTG
>NZ_JBHWVI010000437.1:0-1928 GCF_042737005.1 Streptomyces sp. NPDC060027 | reverse complement strand
GCCGGTGGGTCCAGCTGCCCGCTCTCCGAACGCGGGAAGAACTCGTACCAGGCGCCGTACAGCGCCCGCTCCCGCTCCACCAGCAGCGGCAACGGGAGGGAGCGGGTGAGCCGTTCACGCAGGGGATGCTCCGCGAGAACGGCGTCCACCTCCGGGGCCAGGGCCGCCGCGAGCCGGTCGGCCGGGGACCGGGAGTCGTCGCGCAGGGCGTCGGCGGCGGCCAGCACCGTGTCCCGGCCGGCGGCCTCGGGTACGGAGGCGGCGGCCCGCTCGTACAACAGGGCGCCCTCCTCCAGGACGAGGCCGACGTCGATCCCGGCCGGGATCTTGACCTCGGCGGCGCGCCGCCACCCGGTCACCGGGTCGCTCCACGCCTCCACCAGGTAGGTCCACCGGCCCGCCTCCGACGGAGTGACACGGGCGCCCCAGCGGTCGGTCCCCGGAGCGAGTTCGCGCATCGGCGTCCACGGGCCGGGGCGGCCGTCCGGATCACGCAGGACGACATTGGCGCCGACCACGTCATGGCCCTCGCCGAAGACGGTGGCGGTGACCTGGAAGGTCTCGCCGACGACCGCTTTCGCGGGCCGTCCGCCGCATTCCACGACCGGCCGCACATCCACGACGGGGATACGGCCGGTGTCCGTGTTCGCGTCCATGCGTTTCGCCTCCGCGGTTCTGGGCCCGACTCGTCGTTGCCGCCAAAGGCCCTTTCGTTGCGGTCCTCGGGACCGTCGTTCAGATCCGTTCGAATCCCTGCCGGAGCGTCTGTCCGTTCAGATCCGCGCCGGAACGTCCTGCAGATAGACCTCGGCGGCGTTCGCCGCCTCCCGCGCGCACCGCTTCCCCATCAGGACGCACAGGGTGTATCCGGTGTTCTCGAAGTTCCCCCGCACCACGTGGTCGGCGGGAGCCGCGAGAAGCAGACGTTCCCACGCCCGGTAGCGCTCCAGATGCCTGGCGACCTCGGCTTTGGCAGGCAGCAGCATCACGCTGGTCACCTTCCCGATCTCTCGACCGCGGACGGCTCGCCTGGCCGGCGAGTGAGGGCCGTACGCGAAGGGGAGCCGACCCGTCACGGACCGACACCCTCACTCATGGTGCCTGTACAGCGACCGAGCGTCTTGTTGGTTCTTCAACAACATTGGGGGTGCGCTCGTGTTGCACGAATGGAGTAGCCCTCTCACTCTGGAGGTGACTCAGGAGCGATCAGTGCTCACGCTTCGTACTCGGGGCTCGGTCCCGCAGGGGGCGAGGAGGAGCGAGGGCATCGCCGGTGAGGAGCGAACGACGATGAAAGCCGCAGTTCCCTGCTACTACCACCTCGACGTGGAGCTCAGCCCGGAAAAGGTCGGACAGGTCAAGCGCATCGTGGCCGCCCACCTCCGGTACTGGAACCTGGAGAATCTCGTCGAGTCCGTCTGCCACTGTGCGGAAGCGCTGCTCCGCACGATCGAGCAGCACTCCGCGGACAAGAACACGACCATCGAGATGTGGTGGAACGGTCAGCACCTCATCGCCGCCGTCTCGGACAACAGCCAGGACATCCGCCCGCACAAGGAGCCCCAGGGATGTCTCGCCCAGATCGCCGCCCTGAGCGACGGCTGGGGCTGCTGTGCCACGGACGTCGGCGGCAAGATCATCTGGTTCTCGTGGCGGGCCCGCGCCGCCGAACACGCCCCGCTGGACCCGCCCGTGCCCGCGCCCAGCCTGCGCGAGGCGCGCCGGACACCCCGGTACACGGTGCTGCCGGAACCCGTGCTCGCCGCCACCCGCGACGAGAGCGAGGCGGTCGCCGCCCGCGGGTGATCCCGTCAGGACACGCGCCCGTGATCCTCGTACGGTGATCACGTGCACACCTGGAACGGGCGCCCCTTCCCGCTGGGGGCGACATACGACGGTGAAGGAACCAACTTCGCCCTGTTCACCGA
>NZ_JBHWVI010000436.1:0-1941 GCF_042737005.1 Streptomyces sp. NPDC060027 | reverse complement strand
GCCTCGCACGCGGCCTGGACGTCCGTCGCGGTGCCGTCGGGCCCCATGAACGCGTCCATGCCGAGGCCCAGCGGTTCCAGCACCTCACGGCGCAGCACGGAGCGGTAGGACTCGGGGTGCTCGGCCGGCAGCCCCACGTACTCGTCGAGCTGCGCGATGCGCGCCCCCGAGGCGTCCACGGCACCGGAACCCACCCGGGTCGCCAGCGCCTCGTAGATGGGCAGCGGCGTCGAGCCGGTGGCCACGCCGAGCAGGGCGTCGGGCTTGCGCCTGAGCAGTTCCGCCATGGCCTCGGCGATCAGCTCGCCGCCTGCCTTGGCGTCCGGGACGATGACAACTTCCACGCTGGGCCTGCCGATCTGGAGAGGGACTCAGGGGACTCAACTGGAACCCGAAGGGCATGTGGTATAGACCAATCTAGCAGAGCGTCACCCTTCCGTCGCCCCGACGGGGCAGGGCGCGCTTCCATTGCACTCCCCGGGCAGAGGGCCCGCGCACCTGCTGCCCGGGGGCGCCGCCTGGCCGCCCTTCCGTGTGGGGCGGGTGAACCTGTGCAAACCCGCCCCGGAGCCGTCAGCGCGGTCGCGATACTGGCCGCCATGACCGACGACCCCGCCCCGGAGGCACCGTTCACCCGGCTCAAGATCCGCAGTAGCGCGCTGGTGTTCTGCGGCGACGACGTCGCCCTCATCCGCCGCGACCGCGCCGTCTCGGTGCACTACACGACCATCGGCGGAAACGTGGAAGGGCCCGAGCCGCTGCGCGATGCCCTGCGTAGGGAGCTCGCCGAGGAACTCCGCCTCGACGTCGGCCAGGCCGAAAGCGGCGAACTGCTGTGGGTCGTCGACCAGCGCGTCTCCCGCCCCGGCCCCACGCCCCCGCCCCGCAAACTGCACCTGCTCTACCGCTACCACGACTCGACGAACTCGCCGACGGCTCCCACGAGGTCGGCATCATCGAGTGGATCGACTACCGCAAGACCGCCGACCTGCCGCTCTTCCCGCCCATCGGCACCGCCCTGGCCGCCCTGCCCTCCCCCCGCGCCCAAGTCGCCAACGCCGAGCTCCCGGCCGTCACCGACCAGAACTACCGCTGGGTCTGAACTGAGCGGTCCTGCGGTCCTCACGGCGATGGTCGCCCAACATCCCTCCTGATACAGCCCGATTGCGGGGATCACGATGTACTCGCCTCCTCCTGACCCGGACACCGAACAGCGCATGCGCCCCACCACGCCCGCGCCGCCAAGGCCCTGGGCGTACAAGTCGAGCCGGGCGGAGAGTTCTGGGGGTGGGCCGGGCGCACTCTGGGTGCCCCGGCCCGCAACGCCGTCGGTACGCCTGCCTGGCTGCGATTGGTGTCCGCCCCGGCGGACAAGGCGTCGGGGAAGCTGTGGAACGGTGCCACCGACGCGCAAGGAGCCTTCGGCGACCTCGACGGGCGCAGGCCCGCGCTGCTGGGCATGTACGAGGCCGTCGGCGACGCCACCGCCTACCGCGTAGAGCTGTCGGAGTGCGTCGACCAGCCCGTCCTGTCCGACGACCCGATCCTCCAGCACGACCTTCAGCTGCCGGACTCCTGGGGGACCGACCTTGCCGGGACGCTGGAGAAGGTGGCGGCCGTCGATACCGACCGCGTCGCCGTACGGCAGCAGTACATGGACCGGGCCATCCCCGAGTTCGTGGGCATCCCCGCCCCGGCCGTCTCCTGCTGGACAACAGCCCATGCGGATGTGCACTGGGCGAACCTCACCGAACCGCTACGCCTGTGGACTGGGAGGGATGGGGCCGCAGTCCGGAGTGCTTCGACGCCGCCACTCTCTACGCCTACTCGCTGCTCCACGTCCTGCGAGACGGTCACCGTCGACGGAGCTGCACCCTCGGGCAGCGGACGCGACCACACGATGTCCAGCGGCTCACGCATCTTCGCGAGCGTCAGCCGGCC
>NZ_JBHWVI010000435.1:0-1980 GCF_042737005.1 Streptomyces sp. NPDC060027 | reverse complement strand
GCCAGAGGTTCGACGAAGCGATCGCATTTGCCCCGCCGAAACCATCACCACTCGCCACAGCTGCTTGACCCGATAGCTGCATGGGGTGTCTTGTCCGCGCGGACCCGGTTGGGGCGGACGCGCGGCCGACCAGGCCCGATGCGCGGCACGCGGACTTTCTCCAGGACGGGCTCGAACTGCGGCGAGTCGCCGCGCTGCCCGGCCGTGACCACGATCGACATGGGCTTCTGACCTTGCTCGACAGCCAGGTGCAGCTTGGTCGTGAACCCGCCGCGCGAGCGTCCCAGTCCGTGATCTCCGGGCTCGGTGAACACGCCGCCCGGTGGTTCCTTCTGCAGGTCGCCCTGTTTGCGGGCCCCGGCCGCGTGCTGATGGGCGCGGCACACCGTGGAGTCGACGCTCAGGTCCCACGTGATCGCGCCTTTCGCGTCGGCCAGGGCCTGGAGCCGGGTGAGGATGCGGTGCCAGGTACCGTCCCGCTGCCACCGGCGGAACAGGTCATAGACCCGGCCCCACGGTCCGTACTCGACGGGCACGTCCCGCCACGGGATACCGGTACGAACTCGGAACCGTATGCCGTCGATCAGCTGCCGCCGAGGCCAGACCGGCGGCCGCCCCGACCTGGCACCCCTCGGCAGCAATGGCTCCAGCACCGCCCACTGCTCGTCCGTGAGATCTCCCCGCCCCATGAACCGTGATCATTCACAGCCCAAGATCCACTTTCGATACACGGCCTAGCGCGGCGTCTGGTGCCGGGGGTACCTCCCACGCCGTTCGGGCTGTGGGGGCGCATCGCAAGGCGGAGGGTCGCCCGCGTACTGGGCGTACTCGGGTGATCCCGACAACGCGGCGTGGGGGTACCCCCTGCTCGAAGAGCTTGGGGGAGCCGTGCCAGGCGTCGCGAGCCGGACGGGACTTTCGAAACACGCCCCCTGCCAGCCGCCATGACGTGGGCCGAGTCCTCGCCACCGGCCAGCCCTACCAGAGGCTCACCCACCACAAGACCGGCACCAAACCCCGGCGCACCGAGGAACGGCAAACTTGACGGCCTGGGCCATGTGCAGCGGGCACGAGGCCGAAGAAGTTCGCGGAGTGCGTCGGTGGATCTCAGCTCAGTGATCATCGCGGTGGCAGGCGTCGCAGGAACCCTGGGAGGATCACTCCTCACCCAACGCGGCTCCGAGCGGGCAAAGCGCCGGGAAATAGAACTCGTTCGTGACCATGAAGAGATCCGTGAGAACCGTTCACTGCGACGCACCTGCTACGTGGAACTCAACCGGGATGCCCGGCAGTTCACCACCGCACTCAACCGCCACCTGCACGTCATAAGGGAACGCGGCGCGGAGGACGCCGACAGGGACGCACTTGACGAGGCGAAGAACACGCATCGCGATCGATACTCCGAAGCACAGATGATCGCCCCCGAAGAGGTACTCACGAAAGCGAGTGCCGTCAACAAAGCCCTGAACAAGGTCTACGGTCAGGTCAAGCGCCTCGAACGCGGTGCCCCCGGACCAGGCGAAACGATGGAGACCGCGGCCCAGGCCCAGTATGAGGTCTGGGACATGCTCCAAACCATGCGAACCGCTATGCGTCACGACCTCGGTGTGTCGCATGAAAATTGAGAGCTGGCACTTCGTACGGTCTCTCTCAGCTGCCTCGACCAGCCAATAGCTGACCGAGGTAGAGGTTAAAAATCAAGCTAAAACGGACTGACAGTACGAGGAGCGCGGCCTCCGAAATCTGCACCGGGCCGTGGAGCACTCCACTCGGTGCTCATGCTCGGACGACTTCTCCCGCGCCGTCCGGTAGGTGGCTCATGTCGACTCACACGGCCTGCGTAGCAGAGAGTAACGGTCCCCATGGCGTCAAGCTGCGCGCCTGCCCCAGCCCCTGCTGGGTGACAGGGATTACAGGGTAAATCGCTGACCAGTCACTTTGCTCCTGTCTGGGGGTGCAGGGCAAAGACAGGGATTACAG
>NZ_JBHWVI010000434.1:0-2007 GCF_042737005.1 Streptomyces sp. NPDC060027 | reverse complement strand
GGCCCCGCGAGATCCTCGCGGGGCGGTCGGCGTCCGGCTGCGTTGCCGTCAGCGTCAATGGCTGGAATCAGCCTCAAATTCCGCCCGCCAGCAGGCGAAATTCTTCGCTACCGTGAAGATACGCACCGAGCTTCGAGTAGGTCAGCACCCGCCAGTTGATCCAAAGCACGCCACAGCTTCGGATCAATATCTTCGGCGCTTTCCTGCTCCATGATGCTCAGCGCCCAATCGGCAGTCTCGTCGGGCGCGACTTCCCCTTCGGCAAGCCGGTTCAAATACCCACCGATCAATTCTCGTAGACTTTCTTGCATAACGCCTTCAGAAAGTTCCCGTGAAGTTGCCTTGAGAGTCGAACACGTAGTGCACTTTGCGCCCACCAGTGACGTTGACATCAGGTCGAACGATTCGCACGTTCCTCGTCGTCGTTGTCCGTTCCACCCCGCCGTCTCGTTCGCCCAGGCCGCTGCCTCGCCCGGATCGAGGTCGGGGCGCGGCGTCGGTGAGGTTGAGCAGGGCGTCGGTACGGTCGGTGAAGACCGCGTCCGCCAGCCGCTGGAAGGTGGCCTTCGTCGACGCGTCCACCTTGGGGTCGGCGGCGACATTCGCCGCGCCCGCGGACCAGTTGGGCAGCAGAGCCGCACCGGCGACGACCGACGCGGCCGCCGCCCCGACTATGGTCGCGCGCTGCCGCTTACGGCTCAGTTTCCTTGATTTCAATGGTGCTCCCCTCTACGGGTGTTGTCACGTTGGTGGGGGTGTGATGGGTTGATGGCGTGTCAGGGCGTGGTGGGGGCGTGCGTCGACCTCTGGTCAGGCCGCGGTGGCCAGCCGGTGGTGCCGGTGATCTGGTCCCAGATGGTGAAGCGGATGGTCATTGACTTGTACAGGCCCAGTGCCCATATCCACCCCGGCACCACCGGCGGGTCCGGATCCTCCGCGAGCACCTGGCGAACCCGTGCGACCAGCCCATCAAGTTGATCAGCATCCAGCCCTGTCGTAACGTTCCAGCTCAACGGCCCTGCCTCGGTAGAAAACTGGCGTCATCGCAAACGTCACGCTACCGAGCAGGGCCGCCCTCACGATCAAGAACAGCGGGCCGAAACCTCCGTGAATAGGCCTCCAAGGTCACAGTCAAGATCTAAAGTCTCGATCAAACCCGGAACGGTTCACGCTGCTCCAACTCGCCTGCAGCATCATCTGCTTGAGACGACTACGAACCTCAATCTGAATCGAAAACCGGGCCTTCGTGGTCCGGCAGGGACTTAACCCAGGCATAAAGACCCGCAGGGGCGCGGACATTGAGCCAAGTGTAGGGCGCCGGTGGGGCGTTGACGCGGGCATGGTCGCTGAACGTGGCCCTGACGTGAAAGGGAATAGCGGTCAGGTTGAGTTCGACGACCGAAGCGCTCTTCACGACAGCCTGCGGATTCTTGGGGTCGTACAAGTCGACACCCCAGGAATAGGGCCAGAAGAGGTTGGCCGCGGACCCGACGGTCACGAAGTCACCCGTCATGAGGTATGGCCTCCCATCGTCAGCATGGGCTGGTGTGCTTGCCGTGAGGCTACAGACCACAGCAGCCATTGCAGCAGACGCGCTGATCCCTACGCGTTTCATGATCCTTGTCATTTACCCCTCCGATCGGACTGTAAATGCTTCACCACGAGACGTGATGTCGAGACATGTATATAGCCCTGAAGGATGGTGAGGTATAAGCAATCGCGTACCCAACTCGTGCATAGCTGTACCCTACAGGCTGCTGTTGCGGGAGGCCTTGATCTGTCGTCAGCTTTTCGAGGACGCCGATCGAGTAAACAGAGGCGACGACTCGCGGCAGTTTTCAGTTGCAGTGCTTATGGCGAGCGATGTCCGGCAACGCCTCCGGTGAATACCGCCGGAACTGCGGCGAACAATCTAGTGTCCTGCGCCAGAGATCCGTCGGCAGAAGCGGGCGAGGGAGTCGAGGATTTCTTCGGCTGTCTTGGTCCAGATGAAGGGCTTGGGGTCGT
>NZ_JBHWVI010000433.1:0-2030 GCF_042737005.1 Streptomyces sp. NPDC060027 | reverse complement strand
AGCGTGAACTCACCCTGGCCGACGGCACCCGCACCCGCGTCGCCGACCTCCTGCACACCGCACACGGCCTCCTCATCACCACCGACACCAACACCGGCAGCGGCAGCGGCAGCGGCACCGGCACGGCGGCGGGACAGCCCGCGTACCAGCTCCCCGGCCGGCTCCCCGACCGGGTCGACCTCGTCACCGGGACCTGGACCCCCGCCCCCCACCCCGGCCCCGACCATGCCCTGGACGCGGTCCTCATCCGCCCCGACGGCTACGTCGCCTGGACCTCCCCCGGCACCACCGACGACCTCACCCAGGCCCTGGAACGCTGGTTCACCGCCCAAGACCGGCCCTAGCCCTAGGAGCTCTCGACCGGGGGTCCAAGGCCCCCGGCCAGACTGCCAAAACCTGCTCCGACGCCGGGCGCCGGCGCCGGGACGGCCTCTACGACACTAACCATGAAGGATCTGGTGGAATGGCTGGCACCGAACGGGATCAGGCGAGTGGAAAGCCCCATGTGGTCATCATCGGGGGTGGTATCGCGGGACTGGCGGCGGCGTTCTATCTGCGCAACGAGCCGGTCCGGGTGACGGTCCTGGAGGGATCGTCACGGATCGGCGGGAAGCTGTCGGTCTCCGAGGTGGCGGGGGTCGCGGTCGACGAGGGCGCCGAATCGCTGTACGCCAACCGCCGCAAGACCACCGGGCTGGTCAAGGAGACCGGGCTCGGTGAGCGGATCATGTCGGCGGGCGTCACCGCGTCGGCGATCTGGACCAGGGGCGCGGTCCGGCAGCAGCCGGACCGTCAGTTCATGGGCGTGCCCTGCGACATGGACGGCCTCGCCCGCTCCGGGGTGCTGTCCGCGGCGGGAGTCGACCGGGCCCGCCAGGACCTGGTGCTCGCGCCGTCCGAGCGGGACGGCGACGTCTCGGTCGCGGCCCATGTCGCGGGACGGCTCGGCCAGGAGGTCGTGGACCGTCTCGTCGACCCGTTCCTCGCCGGGGTGTTCTCCGGCCGTGCCGAGGACCTGTCGTTCGAGGCCACGCTGACCCCGCTGGCCAAGGCCTCCCGCGCGCACGTCTCGCTCGCGGACGCGGCGGGCTCGCTGACGCCCCCGCTCGCGCCGGGGGAAAAGCCGCCGCCGGTGAGCGTGGCGACCCTGGCCGGCGGGTTCGGTTCGCTGCCCCCCGCGCTCGTGCGGGAGGTGCTGGCCGCCGCGCCGGACGCGTCCGTGCGCACCGGGGCGAGCGTCCGCACGCTCACCCGCACCGCCGGCGGCTGGCGGCTGGCGGTGGGCCCGGCCGGCGGCCCGGAGCACATCGACGCGGACGCCGTCGTCGTCGCCGTCCCGGCCGGCCCGGCGAGCACCCTGCTCTCCGGGATCTCCGGGATCGCCCCGGCCGTCTCGGCGCTGGCCGACGTCCCGTACGCGAGCGTGGCGATGGTGACGCTCGCCTACCCGCGCGCGGCGTTCCCCGGCGGGCTCTCGGGCCGCGGTTACGCCGCCTACCGGGTGCCGGCGGTGGAGAAGAAGGCCGTCAAGGAGGTCACGTTCACCACCGTGAAGTGGCCGCACCTGGCGGGCGAGGTGGAGATCGTGCGCTGCTCGCTCGGGCGTTTCGGCGAGGAGCACCTGCTGCTGCGCGACGACGCCGATCTCGTCGCGCTGGCGACGGCCGAGCTCGCCGAGGCCACCGGGGTGAGCGGTGTCCCGGTGGCGAGCCGGGTGAGCCGCTGGCCCGACGCCCTGCCGCAGTACACCGTCGGTCACCTGGAGCGGGTGCGGCGCATCCGCGAGGCGGTGGCGGCCCAGCCCGGACTCGCGGTGTGCGGAGCGCTGTACGAGGGGGTGGGCGCCGGGGTGTGCATGGCCACCGCGCGCAAGGCCGCCGACCAGGTCCTGGCCTGGCTGAAGTCGGACGCCGCCGTCCGGTCCGTCGCGGCCGGAGTCTGAGGAGGCCGGTCCGGAGCGCAAGTCCGCCCGGAGCGGGGTGTGTTGAGGGATGAAGAAAAGAAGGGGGGCCGTGCCCGGTGATCGGGCA
>NZ_JBHWVI010000432.1:0-2035 GCF_042737005.1 Streptomyces sp. NPDC060027 | reverse complement strand
ACGCAGCCCCTGACCAATCCGACGTAGCTCAACCGATCCCCGAGCCCGCACCCGGAGCAGCGGACGACGTAGGCCAACCCCACACAAGCCAAACGTGTGAACTCAGACCGCACCCCTTGAGCTGCGGCGTGCCGCACGGCATCCCGTAGCGCCTTCCCTCTTAGCTAGGAGCCGTCTCGCGGTTCAGCACCTGCTGGCCTGTCTGATCGACGCGACCGGAGGAGAAGACATTGGGCACACAACGATCCACCGTGATGTCCCGTGCTGCGACCGTGCGTCGTGTCGACGCACTGTTCCAGGCCATGGAGACCGACTTCCTCCTGCGAGAGCAGTTCATCACTGGTCCGTCCCAGATCCTGATGGACTACCTTGCGAGCCCCTCCGTTTCGCAGGAGCAAGCCGCCCTTACCGACCGGCTCATCTACTCGGTGTTCGCCAACCCGAAGCTGCTGCAGTGGTTCCAGGAGTACGTGCACCGTCACACGGACGAGGTGCCCACTGGGGGCCAGTTCCTCGCCGACTTCTGCGAGGCGACCGTCAGCCACGGTGGCCAGGACGTCGTGGCCACCCTGCTGGAAGGGTCTGTGGCAGAAACCGGAATCTACGGGCTCACTGATGACCTGCTGCACTACTTCGTCAACCTCCATGTCTCGCAGACAATCTGCGCCGACAGGGACGGCAAGCCGGACGGGGAGCCGGGGGCGGACCAGGAGGACGTCGGCATCCAGGCCCGAGGCAGCACCCCGTTCGTGACGTCCATCACCTGGACCACCTACGTCCACGTCCAGGGGGACGGCGACCAGGCGTTCAGCGCAGAGTTCGTGCCCCCGTACGCCGCAGTGACCCTCAATGCTCTGGCTCGCTACGCAGTTGAGCTCCAGGCGCGCGACGCCTTCCGGCTCGGGTGATCTGCGTGGGCACGCCGTGGGACGCCGGATCGGTGCTCACCCGCGCGAGGGCGGCTGTCGGTGCCGGGCGTGCGGTGGAGGCGGCGCGCGTTCTCAGCGACGCCCTCCAGGCCGATCCCAAAGACAGGGCGACCCGACGCGAGTTGGCGCTCTTGCTGGTCGCCTCGGAGCGCTGGGACGAGGTGCTGCCGTTGTTGCGTGACGAAGTGCGCACGGGTGCCGAGGGCTTGGCGTGGGCGCCGGATGTGCTCAGGGCGGCCTTGGAACGCAGCGACTTCCCGCTCGCCGAGGGGTGCGCCTCGCTCTTTGCCCAACTGCGCTGGGGCGCATCCTCTGATCCGGCCGGGCGCTCGGCCATCCCGCTGAGCGTTCCCAAGCTGCAGCACGACATCGACCAGATGCACTACCTCCAAAGCTTGGGTGTGCTGGGCACGGAGTACAGCCGGGTCATCGGCGCCTACCAAGCCGTACGCGACCGGCTGGTGGCCAAAGGCCCCGAAGCTCGGGAGCCCCTGGACTGCGATGCCAACCGGTGCATCTCCGACACCTACAACCGCCTGCTGCATGTACGGGACACACCGCGCGTGGCGCGAGCCCTGTCCCGTCGCTGGGATCCCGTAACCGTCGAGGAGCAGTACCTGGCGAACGCACCCGGCGTGGTGTACGTGGACGACTTTCTCACCGAGGAGGCGCTGGGCGAGCTGTATCAGTTCTGTCTGGAGTCGACGGTGTGGTTCGGCAACCGCTATGCCCACGGTCGGCTGGCCGCTCTCATGCACGACGGATTCATGTGCCCTCTGCTCATGCAGATCGCCGAGGAACTGCGAGACGCCCTGCCTCGGCTCATCGGCGACCGATACCCGCTGCGCCAGATGTGGGGCTTCAAGTGCGGCCCCCGAGTACCTGCTGACGTCACCACGCACGCGGACTTCGCCGCCGTCAACGTCAACTTCTGGGTCACTCCGGACGGCGCGAATGCCGACGAGGACTCCGGCGGCCTGGTGGTGCACGACGTCGACGCCCCCTTGTCCTGGGGCTTCGACACCTACAACGGCCGCCAGGATCTGATCCGGCCGTTCCTGCAGGGCCGACGGGCCCGCAGCATGACCATTCCCTACCGGCCGCTG
>NZ_JBHWVI010000431.1:0-2193 GCF_042737005.1 Streptomyces sp. NPDC060027 | reverse complement strand
CTTCCCGCGGGGCGCCGTGCAGTGTTCGCGGTGGCTGCCGGCCCGCCATCAGGGTCGAGGACCGGCGGGGGTGGCGGCCGGGCGTTCCCGTGCGCCTCTACAGGGCGCCGACTTCGGAGGCGTACGGCGGTTCGGCTCCGGCGCGGGAGCAGGTGACGGCGGCCGCGCGGGCCGCGAAGCGCAGAAGCTCGGTCCAGCCCCGGGCGCCCAGTTCCGCCAGTGCGGTCGGGGACAGGGCGTTCCTGGCGGCCAGACCGTGCAGCAGGGCCGCGTTCACGGTGTCGCCCGCGCCGATGGTGTCCACGACGTCGACCGTTTCGCCGGGCACGGAGTGGACCGAGCCGTCCCGGGTGAACGCGGTGAGACCGTCGCCGCCCTGGGTGATCACCACGGCCGAGGGGCCGGAGGCCAGCCACTCGCGCGGGGTGCCGCCGAGCCATCGGGCGTCCTCCTCCGACAGCTTGAGCAGGGACACCGACGGCAGCCAGCTCTTGAACCGGGCGCGGTAGGCGTCCGGGTCGGGGATCAGACCGGCGCGGATGTTCGGGTCGAGTGCCGTGAAGACGCCCTGCGCGGAGGCGGCCCGCATCAGCTCCTCGTAGGCGCTCGCGCCCGGTTCCAGCACGAGGGAACAGGTGCCGAAGGACACCGCCCGGGTGGCGTCGGGGAGCCGGTCCGGGGCCGAGAAGAGACGGTCGGCCGTGCCCTCGACGTAGAAGGAGTAGGCGGCGGAGCCGTCCGTACCGATCGTGGCGACGGCCAGGGTCGTCGGCTCGCCGCCGCGCCGCACCGACGACACGTCGACACCCGCGTCACGCAGCCCGCTCAGAAGTGCCTCGCCGAACGCGTCGCGTGAGACGCGGGAGCAGAAGGCGGTGGGGGAGCCGAGGCGGCCGAGCGCCACCGCCGTGTTGTAGGGGCCGCCGCCGAGACGGGGCAGCAGGCCCGCCAAGGCCCCCGCTTCCTGCGGAACCAGATCGATCAGGGCCTCACCGGCGACGACGATCACGACGCGGGTCCTTTCCTCGGGGCCTCGGGGCTCTCGGGGCGTACGGGGTTCTCGGGGCAGCCGCACGAGGTGCGGTGGACGAAGGCGGAGGGCAGCCGGACGGTGCGGCTCTCCAGGTGCGGCGAGGCCAGCCGTTCCAGGAGCAGTCGCACGGCGTCGGCGCCGATCTCCTTGCTGGGCTGGGCGATCACGGTGAGCCGGGGGGTGAACAGATCCGCCCAGGAGAAGTCGTCGAAGCAGCACAGCGCCAGGTCGTCGGGCACGGACAGGCCCCGGTCACGCAGGGCGCGCAGAGCACCGATGGTCATGGCGTTGTTGGCGGTGACGAGCGCGCTGGGCGGCGCCCCGAGGGACAGCAGCCGGTGGGTGGCCTCCTCGGCCGTCTCCGCCCGGGACTCGCCGTGCGCCACGAGCCGTTCGTCGTAAGGGAGTCCGGCCCGCGCGAGGCCGTGCCGGTATCCGGTGATCCGCTCGGTCGTGGTGCTGAGGCCGGGCAGACCCGCGACCAGGCCGATCCGTCGGTGCCCTCGTTCGGCGAGATGGCCGACCAGGCTCGCCATGGGGCCGGTGTTCTCGGCGCCGACCTGGTCATGGCGGAAGGCGCTCCCGGCGGGAGGGTCCACGAGCCGATCCAGGAAGACGGTGGGTACGTCGTGCTGCGCCAGGTAGCGCAACAGCGCGTCGGGGGTCGCCGACGGCGCGATGATCATTCCGTCCACGCGCCGCTCGTGCAGCAGTTGGGCGACCTTGCGCTCGTGCTCCGGGTCGTCGTGCGGATCGGCTATCAGCAGGCCGTAGCCCTGTTCCAGGGCGCCGGCCTCGACGCCCTGGAGGATCTCCGTGAAGTACGGATTGCTGATGGCCGACACCGCGAGCCCGATGGACCGCGTACGGGAGGTGACGAGCGAGCGGGCGAGGGTGTTGGGCGTGTAGCCCAGCTCGTCGATCGCGTCGAGCACGGCCTGGCGTGTCTGCGGCAGCACCGGCCGTGTGTCGTTGAGGACGTGGGAGACGGTCGCGATGGACACGCCCGCCCGCCGGGCCACATCGACCATCGTCGCCATGGCGCTCCCTCCCTGGAACTCGGGCGCTCGCACCCGAACGGGACCCGGTGGCCCGCCCGCGAAGGTATCCCATCCGACGGATGACGTAAACGCTTACGCGCGTCTGCGCGTAAGCGTTTC
>NZ_JBHWVI010000430.1:0-2226 GCF_042737005.1 Streptomyces sp. NPDC060027 | reverse complement strand
ACGCCAACATCGCCCGAACACGGTTCACTTCGTGTGCGTCCACACATTCAACATGCTCGTGATCAGCGCCGATCGGAAGACCTAACGGAGTCCTACTACTGGATGCGTCGGAGTCCTACCGGCGCGCGCAGCCCAAGAGTTTCGTGTTCTTCCTGCACCCTGGCACTGACTATCTACTGAGCGTTCTCCAACCTCAGACTGGTTAAGGATGCCGATCGGTTGGCCCAGGGCTGTGATGGTACGGCCCAGACAGGGCGGTGAGTCGGCTTGACAGGAACCCGGACACGGCACGGGCCCCGATGCCGAGGGCGCGTTCGTCCGCGGCGAAGTCCGGGGCGTGGGGTGCCCCGTTGATGCCGGCTTCCTGGTTTGCGACGCCAAGGAAGAACATCGCTCCGGGCACGTCCCTCAGGAAGAGTGCAAAGTCCTCGCCATTGAAAGGGAACGCCGCGTGGAGCACCAGGACCGCGCCATCACCCAGGGTGTCGTGCAGATACGCTTTGGCGAACTCGACTCGTGCGCTGGTGAGGGAATCCACTGTGCTCTGCGCCGCGTTGCGGATCTCGGTGTACCGGCTGTCGGGCCAAGCACGCAGCCATACACGCACGACGGCGCCATCATCCCCTGAGGTCAGCTGAGGTTGGGCAACGACGAAGCGCGCCAGCGGGCCGTCCGGTATCTGGATGTCTTCCAGGAGCCGCCCGAACTGCTCAGGTGTCCGCGGGTACTCGACGGTCGACCAACCATCGGCCAGAGCGACCAGTCGCTTCGCGTCGGTGACGGCGTCCGGCCCGGTCAGCTCGACCTGGAAGTGATCCTGCCCTGGCAGTCCAAAGCCCGGCATGACCGCGAACGTCCCGACCGAGAACGGACCGCAGTGCAGCGCATAGACCTCCTGAGGCGAAGTGCCCTCCAGGATGCCATCCTCGATCATCGCCCGGGCGCCCTCGAGCGTCTCCTCGGCTGGCTGGAAGACGAAGACGATCCGGCCGTTCAATTGTTCTCACAGCCGCGCGAGGACCTGGGCGATGCCCACCCCGATCGCGGTGTGCATGTCGTGGCCGCACAGGTGGGCCGCTCCCGGAATGCGTGACGCGAAATCGGTGTCGAACAGTTCGTCGTCGGCGACCGCGTCCATGTCGGCTCGGTAGGCGATGGTCGGACCGGCACCCGCACCATCGAGCACCGCCACCACGCCGTGGCCGCCCACCCCGGTCGAGACAGCCAGACCTGCGGCACGCAGCCGGTCGGCGACTAAAGGGTGTTGCACAAGGCCATGATCAGGGCATTTCTCTTGTATGGGTGGGGTGTTGAGGGCTGATCCGTTGTGGGTGGAGACGTTCACCGGGCTGCGGATGGACCGGTTCGCGAAGCTGGTGAAGGTGGTGCGGGAGCGGGGCGGGAACGGGCCGGGCGGCGGTCGGCCGTGGTGCTTATCGCTGGCGGATCGGGTTCTGCTGGTGGCCGTCTACTACCGCACCAACCTCACGATGCGCCAGCTCGCCCCGCTGTTCGGCATCTCCTCGGCGACGGTCTGCCGGGTCGTCCAGCGGCTTGGCCCGCTGCTTGCCCTGGAGCCGGCGCCACGGCCGACAGCGGACATCGAACGCTTGTGGATCGTTGACGGCACCCTGATCCCGGTCCGTGACCGGAAGATCGGCGCCTCCAGCCGCAACTACCGGTTCTCAGCGAACGTGCAGGTCATCATCGACGCCGACACGCGCCTGGTCATCGCCTCGGCCCGGCCCGCGCCGGGCAACAAGGCCGACGCCCACGTCTCGCGCGAGTCGGATCTGCCGGCCGCGGCGGCCGGAACGACGGTGATCGCGGACGGCGCCTACCTGGGCACCGGGCTGATCGTCCCGCACCGCAAAAGGGCCGGCCGGCCCCTCCTGCGCGGGCAGGAGGAGGACAACGCCGAACACCGACGGGTGAGGGCCCGCGTCGAGCACACCTTCGCCCGCATGAAGAACTGGAAGATCCTCCGCGACTGCCGTCAGAAGGGCGACGGCCTCCACCACGCCGTGCAGGCCGTCGCCACCATGCACAACCTCGCCCTCGCCGGGTGAAACACCAGGTCAAGCACCACTCCGACCTGCCCGAGAAGGACCTTGTGCAACACCCTTAGGGTCAATGCCGTTGCTTTACGGGTCTGGGGCGGGTGGTTGGGGTCGTTTGATGTGGATGGCTTGGGTGCCGGCGTGGGTGGGTTGGGGCCAGGTCTGG
>NZ_JBHWVI010000429.1:0-2251 GCF_042737005.1 Streptomyces sp. NPDC060027 | reverse complement strand
GTTCAGGCCCGCGGTGTTGGAGGTGACGCCGTGGCTCATCTCGTGGCCGGCCACGTCCAGCGCGGTCAGCGGGTCGGCGTTCCCGGACCCGTCGCCGTACGTCATGCAGAAGCAGCTGTCGTCCCAGAACGCGTTGACGTACGCGTTGCCGTAGTGGACGCGGGAGTAGGCCGCGACACCGTTGTTCTTGATGCCGCTGCGGCCGAAGGTGTTCTTGTAGAAGTCCCAGGTCGCCTGCGCGCCGTAGGCGGCGTCGGCGGCCGCGGTCTGGTCGGTGGTCGAGCTGGAGGCCGCGCCGGTGCCCCAGGTGTCGTCCGCGTCGGTGAACAGCGTGCCCGCGGAGGAGCTGGTGGTGTGCGACTTGTTGTACGTCTTGTGGCCGCCGCGGGTGCCGTCGGTCAGCTGGTACGTCGAGCCCGACAGGGTCGTGTTGAGGGTGACCGTGCCCGAGTAGAGGCTCTTGCCGGTGCCGGTCTCGATGCCCTGGTACTCGTAGAGCTTCTTGCCGGTGGCGGCGTCGGTGATGACGTGCAGCTCGTTGGGGGTGCCGTCGTCCTGGAGGCCGCCGACGACGGTCTCGTAGGCGAGGGTCGGCTTGCCGGTGGCGGCCCAGATCACCTTGCGGGGTGCCTTGTCGGCGGTGGTCTTCTCCGAGCCGGCGGTCTTGGCCGCGGTGAGCGCCTGCTTCTCGGCCTTCGCGGTCGTGACCAGCGGCTTGAGCGAGGCGACCTTGATGGCCGTCTTGGTCGCCTTGGTCACGCCCTCGGTCCGGCCGGCCTTGGTCTCGTGGACGACGAGGTCGCCGCCGAGGACCGGAAGTCCGTTGTAGGTGCGCTCGTAGCGGGTGTGGACGGTGCCGTCGGCGTCCTTGACGACGTCTCTGACGACCAGCTTCTCCTTGGCACCGAGGCCTATCTGCTGGGCCGTCTCCGCCGTGGCGGCGTCGGCCTTCTGGATGAGCGCGGTGCGCGCGGAGTTGGAGAGCAGGACGGACGAACCGGCGAGGGGGGTGGTCTTGCCGGACGAGAGCGCCGCGGTCTGGGCGGCGGCACCGGTGGTCAGACCGGTGGTGAGCAGGGCTCCGGCCGCGACTGCGGTGGCGATGGCCAGAGTGGTGCGCTTGTGACGCGCGTAGAGGGGAGTCACGCAAGCTCCTTCTTGTGGGGGCGTCCGTACGGCGTGGGGTGGCCGGAGGGACGATGGTGAAGTTGCGGTGCGGGTGAGCCGTGCGGTGGAAGCGTGCCATCCCGGACGCGTACATGTCAGGAGCCCATAAAGACCTTGGCTGAAAATCGTCGATCAGGTGAACAGTCGGGTGGCCGGGCGCCTCGTCGGCCGCCGTCAAGGGAGGGTCAAAGCAAACCTCCTTGAGGGCAAAAGAGGGCGCCGCCCCGGAGAGTCGGATCTCCGGGACGGCGCCTGGCGCACTGCCTTCGCGCAGGCTTCCGCCGCGGTCTACGGGAAGGTCAGCTTCCAGCTGTTGATGTAGCCGGTGTCCTGGGCCGCCTGGTCCTGGACCTTCAGTTTCCAGGTGCCGTTGGCCACTTCGGAGGACGCGTTGACCGTGTAGGTCGCGTTCACGTTGTCCGCCGAGTCGGACGAACTGAAGTTCTTCAGGCGGTACGTCGAGCCGTCGGGGGCCACCAGATCGATCACCAGGTCACCGCGCCAGGTGTGCACGATGTCCACGGCGACCGCGAGGTTCGACGGGGCGTTGCCGGTACGGCCGCTGACCGTGACCGACGAGGTGACCGCCGCGCCGTTGTCCGGAATCGATACGTCGGCCGTGTTCTCGAACGACGTACCGCCACCGCCGCCACCGCCGGGACGTGAACCGACGTTCACGGCCGCCCAGGCGTTCTGCACCGCCGTGTACTCGGCGCTCGTGGTGCCGTACAGCTCACCCGCCGCCGCGAGCGTGCCGGTGCGGGCCGCCGCGTAGTTGGTGGTCGAGACGAACTTGGTGGTGAGCGCGCGGTACCAGATCTGCAGGGCCTTGTCGCGGCCGATGCCGGTGACCGGAAGCCCGTCGGAGGTGGGCGAGTTGTAGCTGACGCCGTTGATGACCTTGGCGCCGCTGCCCTCGCTCAGCAGATAGAAGAAGTGGTTCGCGACGCCGGACGAGTAGTGCACGTCGACGTTGCCGACACCGGAGTACCAGGAGTCCTTGGAGCCGCCGTCCTTGCTCGGCTTGTCCATGTAGCGCAGCGGGGTGCCGTCGCCGTTGATGTCGATCTTCTCGCCGATGAGG
>NZ_JBHWVI010000428.1:0-2285 GCF_042737005.1 Streptomyces sp. NPDC060027 | reverse complement strand
GACCGCGCGCCCTCTTGGAGGAGGCGCAGCCGGGCCGCCGCATAGCCGCTGGGTCCCGAGTCCTCTGCTTCCACTCGCGCGTCCGTACTCGTCACCCAGCGACTCCTGTCTTTCTTCTTCTGCGGGCCGATCCGGTCAGAGTGCGTCCGGGCCGCGCTCGCCGGTCCGGACCCGGACGGCCGTATCGACCGGGATGGACCACACCTTGCCGTCACCGATCTTGCCGGTACGGGCCGCCTTCACGACGACATCGATGAGCTGTTCGGCGTCGTCGTCCTCGACCAGCACCTCGATGCGGATCTTGGGGACGAGGTCGACCGTGTACTCGGCACCGCGGTAGACCTCGGTGTGTCCCCGCTGCCGACCGTAGCCGCTGGCTTCGGTGACCGTCAGTCCGTGAACCCCGAAGGCCTGCAGGGCCTCCTTGATCTCGTCGAGCCGGTGAGGCTTCACGACGGCGGTGATGAGCTTCATGCGTCCACCTTCTTGGCATCCGTGTCGGCCGGGGCGGGCACGGCGGTCCGGGCGGAGCCGCCGCCGGCACCGCTGAAGTCGTATGCGGTCTCGGCGTGCTCGGCCTGGTCGATGCCGGCGATCTCCTCGTCCTCGGTGACCCGCATGCCCATGGTCTTGTCGATGAGGAAGGCGAGGATGGCGGAGACGACGAGGGAGTAGCCGAGGACGGCGAAGACGCCCGCGCACTGCTTCCAGAACTGGGTCAGGCCGCCGCCGTAGAAGAGGCCCTCGACCGTGGACTGGCCCTTGCCGCTGGCGAAGAAGCCGATCAGCAGGGAGCCGATGACACCGCCGACCAGGTGGACTCCGACGACGTCCAGGGAGTCGTCGTAGCCGAACTTGTACTTCAGGCCCACGGCCATGGCGCACAGGACACCGGCGATGGCACCGACCGCGATCGCGCCGAGCGGGGAGACCGCACCGCCGGACGGGGTGATGGCGACCAGACCGGCGACCGCGCCGGAAGCCGCGCCCAGCGTGGTGAACGCGCCGTGCCGGATCTTCTCGTAGGCGAGCCAGGCCAGCATGGCGGCCGCGGTGGCGATCTGCGTGTTGACGAACATCAGCGCGCCGACGCCGTCGTCGTTGCCGAGCCACGAGCCGGCGTTGAATCCGAACCAGCCGAACCACAGCAGACCGGAGCCGAGCATCACCAGCGGGAGGCTGTGCGGGCGCATCGGGTCCTTCTTGAAGCCGACGCGCTTGCCGATGACCAGGATCACGCCGAGCGCCGCGGCACCCGCGTTGATGTGGACCGCCGTACCACCGGCGAAGTCGATCACGCCCAGCTCGAAGGCCCAGCCGCCGGCGCCCCACACCCAGTGGGCGACCGGGAAGTAGACGACCGTGGCCCACAGCGCGATGAAGAGCGACCACGCGGTGAACTTCACCCGGTCCGCGAGAGCACCGCTTATCAGCGCGGGCGTGATGATCGCGAACATCAGCTGGAAGATCATGAAGACGAAGACCGGGATGGTGTACCCGTCCCACAGCTCCGTCAGGCCGATGTTGCTGAGGCCGACCCAGTCAGAGGTCCAGCCGATGAACGATCCCTTGTCCGTGCCGAAGGCGAGGGAGAAGCCGTACAGCACCCACAGGATGGTGACGATCCCCATGCTGATGAAACTCATCATCAGCATGTTGAGGGTGCTCTTGACGCGGACCATGCCTCCGTAGAAGAAGGCGAGGCCGGGCGTCATGATGAGCACCAGGGCGGAACAGATGAGCATGAACCCTGTGTTGGCGGCAGAAAGCTTGGGTGCCTCTGCGGCAAGGGTGATGGCTGGTGCCATCGGCGTCTCCTCGTCGTTGGTACGGCCCCGTGCGGGCGAAGCCTGAGTGGTCGTGAGGGGCGGGCCGGTTATGCGCCATGAGATTGGCGCAGCGCCGTTTCCGTGGAAGCCCCTCGATGTTTCGCACCAGTGACGAAGGCGCTCTGTGTGTTACGCATTCATGAACTGCCGGATAGTGGTCGAACCGATCGTTATCGTGACGCAATCATCGGCAGGGGCCGTCGCGGCGCTCCGGGCGCGGACGACCGCGGCCACCGGGTGAGCCATCCCCGCCTTGACCAGCCACGTCCTCGCGAGCGGCACCGGCCGAGGGGGCACACAACGGAACCGGCCGCGGCTGGTCGTCCGATGACCTGGCATGGGGGAGCCGAGTCGGGCAGTTCGGGACGACCGGCCGCGGCCGGGGCCTGGGGCGGGGGGGGGCCGGCGGCCCCCGGGGGCGCCCCCGCCCCGGGGGGGCGCCGGGGGGCGGGGCGC
>NZ_JBHWVI010000427.1:0-2264 GCF_042737005.1 Streptomyces sp. NPDC060027 | reverse complement strand
GTCGGCCGGACCGGCGTCGGTTGCATTCTGCACCACTTCGCTGTGCGCTGACCGGCAACCTCCGGACTCCGTCCGGCTCCCCGCGTAGCCCCCGGTCCGGCTTCCCGTGACCGGGGGCTGCGTGGCGCGGTCGCGGCGCACCTCGGCGCGCGCCCCGCACACCGACATCGAGCACCGGCGGCCGCGCCCCGCGGGCGAGCGGTCGTAGTACGCCCAGTGGCAGGTCGGGGCCTCGCACGCCTTCAGGCACGGCCGGCCGCCCTCGACGGTCGGGTCCAGATGCAACTGCTGCGAGGCGTCGTGTTCGTTCCGTGTGTACGCCGGCCCGGCGGGGCACCCGTTCTGTCTGTGCGTCTGCTGAGCACACCCGAGCGAGGAGCACCTCATGCAGCAGCCCTTCGCACGCCTGCGTTCCGTCGTCCTCGACTGCCCCGACCCCCGGGCACTCGCCGCGTTCTACGCGCGCGTCGCGGGCGGCGAGCCACAGGCGGAGGACGACGACTGGGTCGTCCTCCGGATCCCGGACGGGCCGCGGCTGGCCTTCCAGCGGGCGCCCGGACACGTTCCGCCGAAGTGGCCGAGCGCCGACCGGGACTCGCAGCAGTTCCATCTCGACTTCGACGCCGGGTCCACCTGGGAGGCCGTCGACGCCGCGCAGGAGCGGGTGCTCGCGCTGGGCGCCCGCCCGCTGGACCTGGACGACGAGGACGGCAAGAAGAACTTCCGGGTGTACGCCGATCCGGCGGGGCACCCGTTCTGTCTCTGCCTGTTCGACCCGGCCCAGGACACGTTCTAGCCTGCCGCCCGCTCACCCCGCTCCCCCAAGGTGAGCCGTCCGTCCGGGCCGGCGGCGGTCAGCCGTCCAGGTCGGCGATCTTCGCGGAGGACGGCTCGCGGCGCTGCTGGGCGGCGCGGGCCGTGAAGTCCGCGCCGCGCAGGACGCGTTGCACATTGCCCCAGGTGAGCAGGGCGAGGTCGGACGCGGACCAGCCGCGGGTGATGAGCTCCGCGATCAGATGCGGATAGCAGGACGCGTCGGCGAGGTCCTGCGGGTGCGCGGCCCCCGAGTCGTACGTACCCGAGAGCCCGACGCACTCCGCTCCAGCGAGCCTGCGGACGTGGTCGAGGTGGTCGGCGACGTCCCGTACGGACGGGCCGGTCTGCTCGGCGGTGAGCGGGACCAGACACAGGCCCTTGGCGAGACCCAGTTCGGCCAGGACCTCGTCGGGGAGGTTCGACGGGTGGGGGCGCAGCGCGCGGGCGGCCGAGCGGGTGAACAGGACCGGGGCCTTGGAGGCGGCGAGGGCACGGCCGATCGTGGCGTCCGAGGTGCCCGAGAGGTCGGCGAGCACACCGAGCCGGTTCATCTCGCGGAGCACTTCCTGGCCGAACCGGGTCAGGCCCGCCTCGCTCGCCCAGGAGGCGCCGGCGAGCGTGAGGACGCGCAGGCCGAGCGCGTGCAGGGTGCGCAGGATGCCGAGCGAGTCGCCGAGCGCGGCCGCTCCGGCGGGGCCGAGGACGACCGCGACGCGGCCGCAGTTGCGGGCGTCGGCGATCTCGCCGGCACCGCGCGTCATCCGCAGGCCCTCGGGGTGCGCGTGGACCACCGTCTTCACCAGGTCCAGCTGCTCCAGGGTGGCGCCGACGGCCCGGTCCCCGGCGAGGCCCTCCGGCAGGTGCAGCGACCAGAACAGGGCGCCCACGTGCCCTTCGCGCAGGCGCGGTACGTCGGTGTCCACGGCGCTCTCGCCCAGTTCCAGATCGAACCAGGGCAGATGGCGCAGCGCCCACGGCAGCCCGCTGTACCCGTCGGCGATGGGGTTGTCCGCCAGGAACGCGTGAGCCCGCGCCAAGGGATCGGCTCCCGGATCGGCCGCCGGGCCGCGGTCCGGGACACCGGGGCCGACACCGGTGAGGAGAGAGGTGCCGCCACCGAGGAAGGCGTCGGAGGGCAGCGGCTCGGACTCGGGCCAGGCAGCGGGCGGGTCGAGCTCTCCCACCTCGACGGCGGTGTGCAGTTCGTCCTGCAGGTCTGCCATGACAGGCTCCGTGAGGTGGACGGCGGTGATCGCGGTACCGCCACCGTGACACGGGGCCAGGGGGGCTTCCTGGTGGACGGCGCGTTCGGGGGTACGTCCATGGGCGCGCCCCGCGCGTCGGTGCGAGCGCGGACCCGGCGCACCCGTGCGGGCGGAGCGGGCGCCGGCCCGAAGCTACCCGGCCCAGCCGTCGGGCGCATGCCGAAGGCGCCCGGGCGTGCGGCC
>NZ_JBHWVI010000426.1:0-2299 GCF_042737005.1 Streptomyces sp. NPDC060027 | reverse complement strand
GCAGAGCCCGGTGCCCGGGAGCCCCGGAGCCCGAGTCGCGCGGGTGGCGGTGGGGCGACAGCCGCTGCGTCGCCCCACAAGACCACCGCCCCGTTCGTCCCGCAGGAGCCTGTGCGCACGCTCCGGGCGGTGCCTCTCCTCGCGGGAGGGCGGTCCGTACGAACGGCCGATGACACCCGCGGCCACGTACTGGCGTACGAGAGAGATCCGGACAACCGCGTCGCGGTACGCGGACACCCCGGTCCGGCGCCCGCCGGACCGACGGCCGCGACCGCGCGTTCCGCGCGCCGCCCCTCCTCGCGCGCCGCTCCGGGGCCGCGGCGGCCATCGCCGCCCCGTACGGCACCACCGCCCGACGCCCCGGCCGCCATCGGACGAGACACCCCGCGGACCGCCAACCTCTCCTCGCGCGCGCCGACTTCGGGACCCGGCACACCGAGCCCGACCAGCGGCTGGACCACGTCCCGCGGGCCCGGGGGCCGACGGCGACGCGGAGGGCCGCGCGAGCTTCCCGAACCCACCGGCGAGCGGCCGGTGTTGACCGCGGGACGGCGCGGGCGCGGGGACTTCGGGAGCCGGCGGACGTATGCCTACGATCCGGCGTTCCGCCCACCCGCCCGGCGCACGCGCGGAAGCGGCCGGAGTCCGGCCCACGCCTCCGCGACGCCGCCGGCCCCGAGAACGGGTATCCCGCCCTGGTGGTCGGCCCTTTCGTCCCGCGCGAGCCGGCCGCGCGCGCAGGGGCGGGCGGGCTCACTCGGTGGCGCGAACTGTAACCCTCACACTCCCTCGATGTGACAGCGATGTGACGGGTGCATGAAACGGTTTGCCGAACATGCGTAGGGTGCAAACAACTCATCAGAAGGAGCGGGCCGGAAATCCGGGCGGTTCGCGGACCGACGACGCGAGGGAGGGAGCCGGAGCCATGGGCGACCACAAAGAACAGCCCCTTCGGGTGGGTGCGGCCGTACGGCGACGGCGTCGGGCACTACGGCTCACCCTCGCCGTGGTGGCCGAGCGCAGCGGCCTGTCGGTGCCCTTTCTCAGCCAGGTGGAGAACGAGCGGGCGCGGCCCAGCAAGAGCTCCCTGGAGAGAGTCGCCGACGCCCTCGGCACCACCGCCGTCGACCTGCTGGCCGCCGCCGACCCGGCGTGCAGTGTCGACGTCGTGCGCGCCGACGCGGGCGCCGAGTTCACGCCCGACGCCCATATGCGCCCCCTGGTGCGCGGTCACCACCAGATGCACGCCACCGAGTTCACCGGCGACCACGAAGAGGGACGCGAACTCCAGCACCGCAACGACAAGTTGATGTACGTCGCCGACGGTGCCGTCGAGGTCGAGGCGGAGGGGCGCGCCCATCGCCTCGGCCGAGGTGACACGCTCTATCTGACCGGCGGTGTGCGGCACCGCTGGCGCGCCACCGTGCCGGACACCCGGGTGGTCGTGGTCGAGGTCGCCGACCACATCGACGCGGTGGAGGACCGGCACAACGCCGGCAAGCGCTGAGCGCCGCGGGCGGGACACGGCGGGCGATGACGGCGAGGGAGAGGCGGACGGGCATGCGGGTGGTGTCCCTCGTGCCCTCGCTCACGGAGGCCGTGGCCGTGACGGTCCCCGGCGCCCTGGCCGGCGCGACCGACTGGTGCAGCCACCCCGCGGACCTCGACGTCGTACGGATCGGGGGCACCAAGAACCCCGACGTCGACGCCGTCGTACGGCTCGCGCCCGACCTCGTCGTCGCCAACGAGGAGGAGAACCGGGAGCCCGATCTGACCGCCCTGCGGGAGGCCGGCATCGAGGTGCTGGTCACCGAGGTGCGGGATGTGCCGGGGGCCCTTCGGGAACTGGACCGGGTGCTCCGCGCGTGCGGTGCGCCCACCCGTCCGCGCTGGCTGGACGAGGCGGAGGCCGCGTGGGAGGAACCGCCCGCCCCGGTACGCCGTACGACCGCGATCGTGCCGGTCTGGCGGCGGCCCTGGATGGTGCTGGGCCGCGACACCTTCGCCGGAGACGTCCTGGCCCGGCTGGGCGTCGACAACCTCTACGCGCGCCACGAGGAGCGCTATCCCCGCATCCCGCTCACCGAGCTGACCGCGGCGGCCCCCGATCTCGTGGTGCTGCCCGACGAGCCGTACCGCTTCACCGCCGACGACGGGCCGGAGTCCTTCGCAGGGGTGCCCTGCGCCCTGGTCGACGGCCGCCTGCTGACCTGGTACGGACCGTCGCTGGCCGAGGCCCCCGCGCGGCTCGGCGAGGCGCTGCGGGCTGCCGACCGCTGACCGGGCCGCCGGACCGTGG
>NZ_JBHWVI010000425.1:0-2380 GCF_042737005.1 Streptomyces sp. NPDC060027 | reverse complement strand
GCGTGTACACGGCCCACTCACCGTCCTCGTCCACGTCTTCAGGATCCAGGAGCACATGGGTGATGTCGGACTCGACGTCGAGCTGCAGCCCGCGCCGCCAGATGCCCGCCTCCCGCCGCTCCTCGGGCCCGGCGTCCTCGTCCATGTCTTCCTCATACATGTCCGCGAGACCCGACGCGTTGTTGTGCCAGCGCGCGTCCTCGGTACCCGCCAGGAGCCACACGAACCCGCCCGCGTGCCGCCACCCGTCGCTGACCCTCAGGAACTCCCTGTATGACGGGGGCATCCGCAGGCCCAGGCGCTCCTCCATGGCGGCGATTCGTTCCTCGGAAGCGGGCGGGAACCCCAGCCACCGGGCATGCCGCGCGGTCTTGTCGTCCTCCTCCCGCGTCTCGTCGTCCGGAAGGGAGTCCGCCCACTCCCCGCTCCACCTGAGCAGGAGGGATCGCCAGTCGAATGCCGTGGTATCCGTCATGAGACCGATGCTGCCACCCGGCACTGACAATGCTCCGCTGCCTGCCTGCCTGCCTGCCTGCCTGCACCCCGCGTCCGACCCGCTCACGAGGGTTGTTCTGTCCCGGCCTGCTCGCTCACCATGCACCGCGCGTACCAGTCCGGCCAGTCCGGGTCCTCCGCGCCGATCCGCGCCTCGTGCTCACCGTGGGCCGCCGCGGCCCGCCGCAATGCGCTCGTCAGGTCCTCGGCCGACGCGAACGAGGTGGTCGCGGGATCCAGCCGTCCCGGAAGCCGCGTGGTGATCTCTTGCAAGAGCCAGCCGTTGCCGTCCGGGTCACTGAACGACAGGAAGGAGCCGTAGCTGCCGCGTTGAGGATCGGGGCCAGGTACCCGGGCGTCGGTGCCGGCGTGGTGGAAGACGCCTCCGGCGTCGTGAAACACGTCGCCCGGGTCGGCGCCGCCTCGTCTCAGCTCCTCGCGGGCGGCTTCGATGTCGTCGACGACCAGGTGCAGTCCGCGAGCGGAGCCGGGGGCCTGATCGGTGACCGATCTGCCGAAGATGACCGAAGCCGGGGAGCCCGGAGGGGTCACCTGCACCACCCGGAAGTCCTCGTCGGTGGTGACGTCCGCGTCGAGTCTCCAGCCCAGCGCCGTGTAGAAGTCCTTGGCCCGGTCGACGTCGGACACCGGCACCACGACGACCTCGAGTTTCATGTCCATGGCTTGTTCCTCTCCTCTCGGACCCTGGATGGGACACCGGCGACGAACCTGATCCGGGAGCGGCGCCGGACCGCACGCCACGGCCGACCGCGGCTCGGGCCAGGGGCAGTGGACGGTCAGCGCGCGACGAGTTGCTGGCCACCGTCGATGTCGTATGTGGCGCCGGTGAGGGCGCCGTTGGCCATGATGTGCAGGGCGAGGGCGGCGACATCCTCAGGCCCGACCACCCGGCCAATGGGCAGTGTCTCCCTCAATTCCGCCCGCCGTGCGTCGAGTTGGTCGCCGAGGAGGGAAGCCGACAGCGGAGTGTCCACGAACCCGGCCGCGATGAGGTTGACCCGGACAGGGGCGACCTCCAGTGCCAGGTTGGCGGTCAGAGCCGGCAGCGCCGCGGTGAGAGCGCCCGTCACGGCCATCCCGAGCGCGGGCCGCCGGCCGCCGGTGCCGCCGATGAACAGCAGCGTTCCCCCGGCTCTGACCTTCTCCCGGCTCGCCCGCGCCACGGCCAGCATCATCGCGATACGCCCGCCGAAGTCATACGCGGCCTGGGCCAGGTCGAGTTCGGCGATCGGGGTGTACGCCGGGCTGCCCGCAGTGACCATCACATGGTCGACCTGCCCGGGCAGTTCTCCGATGAAGCGCTCCAGGTGCTCGACGTCCCGGGCGTCGAACGCGGCCGTGCTCAGCGGGTTCAGTTCGTCCGCGGCCCGCTCGAGACGTCCGGCGTCGCGCGCCACGAGAACCAGTTCGCCGTCGGCCGCACGCACCTGTCGCGCGGTCTCCAGACCGATGCCCGCGCTGCCTCCCACCACCACGACCGTCTGCCCGGCAAGCCGTCCTGGTGCTCCGCCGGCTTCTCCATCGATCCCACTCACAGGGGGGTCACCACCCTCAGAACACGGCTTCCGTACGTTCCCCGCTCGCGCCTACGAACGCAGGCCTCGGGGCCCCTGCCCATGGAGGCGGTGGGTGGCCCCCTGCTCGACCACGTGCGCACCGCGCTCGCCACACCCCTCGGCCGGGCTTTCGCGTTGGCCGCGTGATGCCCCGTGCCCTCCGGCACAGGCCGCCGATTCGACTTTCAGTCTGTCACTCGTTCGACTGGAAGGCATCCGCGCCGCGAGTCGAGAGGCGGTACTCGTGGACGGGATGCCAGTCGGTGCACACAGGTATGGGGCCCCGGATCTCTCCGGGGCCCCATACC
>NZ_JBHWVI010000424.1:0-2393 GCF_042737005.1 Streptomyces sp. NPDC060027 | reverse complement strand
GACCCACCCACCGGACCCACCCACCGGACCCACCCACCGAACCCGCACCCGAGAACCGCAGAGGCACCCGCACCCGGCACCGGCGAACCATCTACGGCCGCAACCCCTCCGTCAGCAGGGACAGATACCGGCGAATCTGCTCACCCTGCCCATTCGCCAGCTCCGAAGCCGTGGAAACCCCGTGAGCCAACCGCAGAACCTCGATCGGCTCGATGTCCTGACGCAGAGTTCCCTCCCGCTGCGCCGCCTCGACCAGCCGCGCCGCCGCCCCCTTCATGGAAGTGCCGCAAGCCGTGAGCGCGGCCTTGCTGCCGTCCGTGACGGCCGAGCCCAGCAGGGCCTTCATGCCGCGCACCTCGATCGTGCCGACGCACAGCTCATAGAGCCACTCCGCCAGCGCCTCACCCGGAGGCAGCTCCTTCGCGAACTCGTCGGCCCGCGCCCCGAGCGCCTCGATCCGGTCGACGTAGGCCGCCTCCAGCAGCGCCTGCCGCGTCGGGAAATGCCGGTACAGCGTGCCCGACCCGACGCCCGCCCGCTTGGCGATGTCGTCGAGCGACGCGCCTTCCCCATGCTCGGCGAACGCCTCGGCCGCCACCTTCAGCAACCGCTCGTAGTTGCGCCGGGCGTCCGCACGCATGGGCTTGACCTGCGTCATTCAACTACTCCTTGCGAACCGGGGACCCTCTCCGTATCTTAACGAGAGCCAAACGGAGACAGTCCCCGCTTATCTCGGCGGGCAGTCCGTGCTGCCCACCCGCACCGTACCGGGGACGCCAGACCGGGAGCACTCCATGTCCACCCCGTCCACGCCACCACCCACCGCCGGAACACCCCCCGCCGACGGGCCTCCGAAATCCTCCGCACCAGCCCGGCCACCACCCTTCTCGTCATCGTGGCCGCCTACCTGATGGTCGGCGTCGACTCCACCGTCGTCAACGTCGCGCTGCCGGACGTCCAGCGAGACCTGGACTTCACCCCCACCGGCCTGTCCTGGGTCCTCAACACGTACACACTCGCGTTCGGCGGCCTGCTCCTCCTCGGCGGCAGGATCGGCGACATCGCGGGCCGCCGCCGCACTCTCACCGCCGGCGCCCTCCTCTTCGCCGCCTCGTCCCTGCTCGGCGGCATCGCCACCGAGAGCTCCTGGCTGCTCGCGGCCCGCGCGCTCCAGGGCGTGGGCGCCGCGCTCATCGCCCCCAGCACCCTCGCCCTCATCACCACCAGCTTTCCCGAGGGGCACGCCGCCACCACGCCCTCGGCGTCTACTCCTCGATGGCCGGGATCGGCGCGTCGATCGGCCTGATCCTCGGCGGCATGCTCACCTCGTGGGCGTCCTGGCGCTGGTCCCTGCTGATCAACGTGCCGATCGGCATCGCGGTCGCCGCCGCCCTCCCGCGCGTCACCGCCGAGACGCCGCGTCACGCGGGCCGGTTCGACGCGGCGGGGGCACTCACCGGCACGGCGGGCATGACCTCACTGGTCTATGGGTTCATCCGGACCTCGGAGGAGGGCTGGAGCGACACCCAGGCGATGCTGGGCTTCAGCACCGCGGCGGCCCTGCTCGTCGGTTTCACCCTGGTGGAGGCGCGCGCGGAGCAGCCGATCATGCCGCTGCGGCTCTTCGCCGACCGCAACCGCGCGGGCGGCTACGCAGGTGTCCTGTTGCTGCCGGCGGGCATGTTCGGCGCGTTCTACTTCCTCACCCTCATCAGCCAACAGGCCCTGGACTACAGCCCGTTGCGCACCGGCTTCGCCTTCCTGCCGATGACTCTGATGATGTTCACGACCGTGCGTCTCGTGCCGCGGCTGCTCCAGCGCTTCGGTGCGAAGCCGGTCCTGCTCACCGGCATGGCGCTGATCGCCCTCGCGGCGGGCCGGCTGTGGCTGCTGGAACCCGGCGACGGCTATCTGTCCGGGCTGCTCGGCCCGTTGCTGCTGATGGGCCTGGGCGTCGGCCTGAGCTTCCTGCCGCTGAACGCGACCATTCTCGCGGGCATCGGGCCGCGCGAGGCGGGCGCCGCCTCCGGCCTGCTCCAGACCCTGCAGTGGCTCGGCGGCACCCTCGGACTGTCCGTTCTGGTGACGGTCTTCGGCACGGCGACCCGACAGGCACACGGCTCACGGTCGGAGATCCTCGTCGAGGGCTCGGCCCGCGCGTTCGGCGTCGGCTCCCTGATCGCCCTGGCCGCCCTGCTGCTGTCGGCGTTCGTGATCACGGGCAAGGAACGCGAGCGGGCCGTCTAGTGCCGCGGCAGACAACGTTTGCCCGTCAGTGCGTGCCGGGAGTCGCGACGGGGCGAACGTTGCCTGTCGCGGCACTAGGACCTGTTCTCGTCGGACCCGGTGGACGCAGGCGTGCGGCCCGCACCGAAGTGCGGGCCGCATGTGCC
>NZ_JBHWVI010000423.1:0-2408 GCF_042737005.1 Streptomyces sp. NPDC060027 | reverse complement strand
CGGGTGGCAGGTCCGCCCAGTCGGCCCAGCCGGCGAGCGCTGCCGGGGCGATTCCGGCCAGTCCGACGGCCGTGAGGATCGTGGGCGCACGCCGGCCGGCCGGCACGATGTCCAGTACGGGGACACCCAGAGTGTGACGTCCCGGGTTTCCCTGGTGCCCTAGCCGGCGGAGAACGGCCAGCCTGTCCAGGAGTGTTCGCCTACCGTCCTCGGCAGCAGGTGAGATCCGGCTGCTATCAGCGGCTGGGGTCGCCTGCATGAGGGAGAGTTCCGTGATCGTGTGCCCGCCCGGGAAGCATGAGGGCCGCGAGGTCGAATGGACGGGGTGCTGGTGGGCAGGGCGTGTGGTCTGCGTGATTTCGCTGAGTGCTGCGGCGTGCGGGGGTTGCGTCTTCTACGCGAGCTGCCGTTCCAGCTCCGTGCGGACGACGGTGCACAGTTGCAGTTCTCTGCCCCGACCGCGCCGGAACCACCCCCGCACGGGACCGTTCAGAGACCTAGATCACCACGTCGTCGGACCAGGCGGAACGACCGGAACCAGCCAGCATCAGGTACCCCGGGCGGCCTGGTCGGCCGGGGCGGGCGCAGGCCGAGATACGGGCTCGCAGAGGTGAGTCCGTCTCCCGAATGGCTGAGGCGAGAGCCCGGGTTCTGCTAGCCGGTGGCCGAACTGAGGGCGATGTCGGCGGTGATGCGCTTGCCGACGGGTGTCTGCTCCGTGGTGACGGTGCGGGCGAGGGCGGTGACGATCTCGAGGCCGTGCTGGCCGATGCGCCTCGGGTTCGGGGCCTTGGCGGTCGGCAGGTCGGGGTTGCTGTCCCAGAGTTCGACCTGCACGACGGGTCCGGTGATCCGTAGGTGCAGGAGGGCCGGTCCGGGGGCGTACTTGCGGGCGTTGGTGACCAGTTCGCTGACGATGAGCTGGACGATCTCCACGGTGGCGGTCATGACCGGGATGTCGTGGTCGTCTCGCACCTTCGTCAGGAAGGCGGCTGCGAGGTGGCGGGCCTGGGCGATGCGGGAGCCGTCGCTGTCCAGGGCGAGCGAGGTCTCCAACGGCGAGGCGGTATCTGACTGCCCACCGCCGACATTCCCGGATGTTTCGTCCATTTGTGCCCGCCTTCTGTCGGTTACCCCTCCAGGCGCCGTGCACACCGGCCCGGAACGTTGCCTGCGGCACAGCCACGGGGACGCGGCACCCGTAGGATGTTGCTCAGGGTTCCCTTCCAAGGTGTTGGCCGTACGAAGAGGATTGTTGAAAGGCGCGTGGCAGACATTCACGACACAGTCGAGCGGCCCGCCCGACTGTCGATCGCAGAGACAACTGCCGCGGACATCCGTGTCCTGGCCCTGAGTGGCGAGATCGATGCTGACAACGTCGGCTTCCTGCGCCAGGCCCTTGAGATAGACGCCAACGGACCGGCCCGGCTGGTCCTCGACTTCAGTGGCGTCGTTTTCATGGATTCGAGCGGCATCAGCGTCCTGGCTGCCGCACGGCGCGATGCCACGTCGGCCGGCGGCTGGATCCGGATGGCGGCCCTGAGCGCACCGGTGCAGCGCGTCGTGGAGATCGTCGGCCTCGACACGATCATCCCCTGCTACCCCACGCTCTCCCAGGCCCTCCTGCCGTGAGTCAGGGCGTCGAGCACCGACAGCCGCATGCCCGCGGGGCGTAGCCGACTCAGACAGGACGACACGGAGCGACTGCTCTCCGCGTATTCCCGACCCGCGCCTGACGCCGGCGGCGTACGTCCGGCGAGCGCCCCGCGGCGTGCCCAGATGCATAGGCGGCGTGTCCCATCCTCCCAGGGTGGGACGCGCCGCCGTCCGTGCGGAGAGCGGGGTTCAGTGGGTGGTGAGCATGCCTGTCCGCAGTTTGGCGAGGGTGCGGTTGAGCAGGCGGGAGACGTGCATCTGGGAGACGCCGAGGTGTTCGCCGATCTGGGCCTGGGTGCATTCGTCGACGAACCGCATGTGGATGATGCGCCGTTCGCGGTCGTCGAGTTCGGCTATCAGGGGGGCGAGGGCGTTGAAGTCCTCGACGAGTTCGAGGGCGTTGTCGTCGGTGCCGATGAAGTCGGCCAGCACGGCCTCGCCGTCGTCGCTGGAGCCGATGGTGGCGTCGAGGGAAGCGGACGTGTAGCCGTTGGAGGCGAGGCGTGCTTCGTTGACCTCTTCCTCGCTCAGGCACATCAGCTGGGAGAGTTCCTTGACGGTGGGGGTGCGGCCGAGCCGGCTGCGGAGCTCCTCGGTGGCCTTGGCGAGATGGATGCGGGCTTCCTGCAGGCGACGGGGGACGTGGACGGCCCACGAGGTGTCGCGGAAGAAGCGCTTGATCTCGCCGACGATGTAGGGGACGGCGAAGGAGGTGAACTCGACTTCGCGGGTCAGCTCGAACCGGTCGATGG
>NZ_JBHWVI010000422.1:0-2486 GCF_042737005.1 Streptomyces sp. NPDC060027 | reverse complement strand
AGTCCTAGCCCGTCCGGCGTTTGAGGAGCGGGGGGTCCGGGGGCAGCGCCCCCGGGTACGGGACGGGTAGGGGCGGAGGGGGCGAAACCAAACCCGCCTATGGGTCGACGCGGATCACCGCGACCGGACCTGCCCCCCGGAGTGTGGCGGGCTCCGCCGTGAGCAGGGCCGCGTCGTAGCGCCCGAGGGACAGCCCCGCGAGCTCCGCGGAGCCGCCGAGCGCGACGACCAGCACGGCCGGCCCGCCCGGAACGGGCACCCCGTCCTCGGGGAACAGCACGTCGACGCCCGGCACCGGCGAACCACCCCGTTTCCACATGACGTTGAGGTTCACGACCGGCCCCCCGAGCAGCCGGCACCCGGTGGGCAGGTCACCGGGAAAGCGGTGGGGCACGTACGGGGTGTCGACGAGCCGGCGATCGTGCCCCACGGTCAGGTCCATCCCGGCGCCCTCGACCATGGTGAGGATCCGGTCCACCCCGGTGAAGGAGGAGAACGGCCCGTCGGCGCCGACGTCGGCGAGGCTCACCCGCCAGGCGAAGCCGGACATGTCCGCGCCCTCGGGCCGGACGACGATCTCCCGGGTGACCCCGCCGCCGTTCTTCCAGGGCACGGCGGTCCGTCCTGCGGCGGGCAGGAGGTGTGCGCTCATGTGACGATCCCGTGGGCCCGCGCTGCCGCCAGCCACTGCGGGAACTCCGCGACGAGCCGGTCGTACAGCTCCTCGTCGCTCACCTTCCGCGGATCCGAACCGGCGTGGAAGAAGCCGGCGTTGTCGACGGCCCGTTTCTGCGGCACCGCCAACTCGTCGAGCTTGCGCAGGAACTCGAACTGCCGGCTGCCCGGATCACCGAACCCTATGAACTGCCAGAACAGCGGCAGCCGGGCCGCCTTGCACAAGTACCGTTCGGCGGCGAGCTTGTTGATCGGCCCCCCGTCGGTCTGGAAGACGACGAGGGCAGGGGCCTTGGAGCCGCTGTCGAGGTAGTGGTCGATGACGGCGTCCATGGCGAGGTGATAGCTGGTCCTGCCCATGTGCCCGAGCCCGGCCGCGATCCGTTCGATCCTCCCCCGGTGGTTGTCGAGCGCGATGTCGGTGACCGCGTCGACGTCCGTGGAGAAGAAGACGACCGGGACGGTTCCGTCGTCGTCGAGGTGGGCGGACAGACCGAGCACCCGGTCGGCGAGGGCCTGCACGCTGCCGTCGTCGTAGTACGGCTTCATCGACCCCGAGTAGTCGACGACCAGGTACACGGCGGCCTGTTGCCCGCTCAGCCCGTGCTTGGTGAGACAGATCCCGGCGCTCTTGTACGGGCCGACCAGCGCGGGCGCGGTCTCCTCGACCTTGGTGAGGCTGATTCCGGCCATGCGGGGCTCCCGTCGCGCGAGGGTTCGGAACGCCGAGGTTACGTCACGGTGTTGGCCCGGCCGCTGCACGGACCCTGCCGTTCCCAGCCGACGGGCCGGTTGGATATTTTGATCATCGCCGTCCCCACCGGCTCGCTGTTTCCCTTGCCCGCGCGTTCCGAGGAGCCGGCCGTGGAGTCCGAGTCCGCCGTCACCACCTGCTACCGCCATCCCAAGGTGGAGTCCCATGTGCGCTGCACCAGGTGCGACCGCTACATATGCCCCGGCTGCATGCGCGAGGCGGCCGTCGGCCACCAGTGCGTGGAGTGTGTGAAGGAGGGCGCGAAGTCCGTCCGGCAGGCCCGCACCGCCTTCGGCGGCCGGATCTCGACGGTGCCCGTGGTGACGTACGTCCTCATCGGCCTCAACGTGCTGGCCTATCTGGCCGAGCTGCTGCGCTCGTCGGTCGTGGACCGGTTCGAGATGCTCGGCGCCGGCCTGGTGGGCACGGACGGGGCGCACTATCTCTGGCAGGCCGCGCACACCCCGGACTACCACCCGGAGGGCGTCGTCGACGGGGAGTGGTACCGGCTGCTGACCGGTGCGTTCCTGCACATGCCGCCGACCGAGGGCACGTTCGGGATCGCGCACATCGTGATGAACATGTTCGCCCTGTGGAACATCGGCAGGATCGTCGAGACCCAGCTCGGCCGGGTCCGCTACCTCTCCCTCTATCTGCTGTCGGCGCTCGGCGGCTCGGTCCTCGTGCTGCTGATCGCACCGGACGAGGCCACGGTCGGCGCGTCGGGCGCGATCTTCGGCCTCGGTGCCGCGTACTACGTGATGGCCCGCAGGCTCGGCGCGGACATGGGGAACGTCAACCGGTTCATGGCGGGCCTGCTGATCTGGCTGCTGATCTCGGCGGGGCTCACGTCCTGGCAGGGCCACCTGGGCGGCCTGCTGGCGGGCGGTGTCGTGACGGCGGCCTTCGCCTACGCTCCCCGGGACCACCGGCGGGCGCCGATACAGGCGACCGTGTGCGTGGGGCTTCTCACGCTGCTGGTCGTTCTCGCGGTGCTGAAGGTCTCGGCACTGCGGAGCGGCGCCGTGTAGCCCGGCACCGCGGAACGGCGCCGCGC
>NZ_JBHWVI010000421.1:0-2489 GCF_042737005.1 Streptomyces sp. NPDC060027 | reverse complement strand
GTATAAGAGACAGCTCATAGTGGGCGCATGCCCACTGTACCCTCGGAGGGATCGCGTCCCTCCGCGAACAAGCCTCATGAGTACCGGCAGACGGCGGAGTCGTTCGGCTCCGACGCGGAACGCTACGACCGGGCACGGCCGCGCTCCCCTGAGGCCCTGGTCGAGAGGATCGTCTCCGGCAGCCCCGGTCCCGACGTCCTGGACGTCGGCTGTGGCACCGGCATCGCGGCCCGACAGTTCCGGGCCGCGGGGTGCACCGTCCTCGGGGTCGATCCCGACGCGCGGATGGCCGACGTGGCACGGCGGCTCGGCACCGAGGTCGAGGTCGCGGCGTTCGAGGCCTGGGCCCCGGCCGGGCGGAAGTTCGACACGGTCGTGGCCGCCCAGTCCTGGCACTGGGTCGACCCGGCCGCGGGAGCGGCCATGGCGAAGCGGGTGCTGCGGCCCCACGGCCGATTCGCCGCGTTCTGGCATGTGTTCCGGCTGCCGTCCCAGGTGGCGGAGGCCACCGTCGCGGCCTGCCGGAGGGTGATGCCCGACTCCCCGTTCGACTTCGGGGCGTTGGCGAATCCGTCCGTGGCCGTCTATGGACCGTTGCTCACGAAGGCGGCCGAGGAGATCCGCGGGGTGGGTGGATTCGACGAGCCCGAGGAGTGGAGCTTCTCCTGGGAGTGGTCCCACACCCGGGAGACATGGCTGGACGTGATGCCGACCCTGGGCGCCCTGACCCGGCTTCCCGCGGACGCGTCGGCATCCGTGCTGGCGGAGGTGGGCGCCGCCGTCGACGCGATGGGAGGCCGCTTCACGATGCCCTGTACGACGGTGGCGGTCACCGCCGTACGGTCCGCCTCGACGTGACCGTCACCGGCCGGTTCCGCGGAGTCCGGGCCGGGTCGGACCGGTGCTTCCGACACTCACCCGTGGGGTCACGTCGGGGGTCGTCGTCCGCCCGCCTTCGTGCTCCAGCGGTCCCGATCCTGATCCGGAGCTGTTCCAGGGGCTCCGATCCCGCTCACCGGTGCGCCGTCGCCCGCGGCGGGCGACGGCGACGGCGACGGGCGACTGCGACGGCGACGGGCGACTGCGACTGCGCACCGATGAAGCTCAGGAGGGCTTCTTCGCGGTGACGGCGGTGACCGTCGCCTTGTCGTCGCACTCGGCCAACGCGCCGTCGTCGAGGGCGAGCTGGTGCGCTCCGCCGGCCGGGAGACCCACCACCAGAGTCGGGTAGGTGACCGGCTCGGCCCCGGACACGCAGTAACCGTCGCCCTCGCCCTGGACCTGGACGAACGTCACCTTGACCCATGCCTTCGCGCCGGGTGCGAGCACCACCTTGGAAGCCGGGCCCGTCGGGGTCACCGCGAGCGGGCGGCCCTTCTGGGGAGATCCGTTGGGCGCCCCCGCCACGGTCGGATGCCCCTGGACGGCACACGACGTACCGGACATGTTGGTGAACTCGACGATGACCGCGCCGATTCCGGTGCCCTCGGGCCGGACGTCGGCCTGGTACATGAACGACTTCAGGGACTCCCCGGCGCATGCCTTCGTCGTCGGGGTGGCGGTGGCGGTCACCGACGCCGGCATCGTGGGAGTGAAGCTCCCGGCGGGCTCGGTGGACGATCCCGTCCCGCCGGGCGACACGGCGGGTTCCGGCGAGCCGGAGGACGAGGCCGTCGGCACGCCCGACGGCGAGGCGGCGGAACCGGTGTCCTCGTCGCCCGGCTGGCACGCGGTCATGAGAAGCGCGGCCGCCGAGACGGTCGCCAGCGCCAGAGCGGCTCCGCGGACACGTGACCCGTAATACATCCCGTACTGCATAAGTCCCCCGAATTCGAGATGTCCAGGTGCCGGTGGCTCGCCGGCACTCGCCGCTAGAGATCGCCCGGTGGTTCCCGTGGTTCACCGGCGCACGGGGCTGTGACACGACGGTGACGCGTCAGGTACGCATCACTCAGGGCCCAGGGTCAGCGACAGGCGCTGGGCGGTGCTCGACGTGAGGTGAACTCCCGGCAGTCGACCACGGCCCCCATGTCCCGGGTCGCGGCGCGGACGCGGTCCAGTCGGGCCGTCCGGCCCGCGCCGCCGACGAGCCGGGCCTCCATCCACGTTGTGGTCGCGCTGACGTCGGTGCGTTCCGTGCGCCGCCCGGTCAGCAGGCGTGTCGTGGCGTCGGCGGACGTGGTGCGCAGGAGGGGGACTCCGGCCCGGTCGGCAGTCAGCGTGCCGTCGTCGTGCAACGTCCAGCGGGCGCCGCGCAGTCGGTCGCCCACGTCCTGCGCCTGGTCGCGGGTGCCCGAGAGGGCATCGGCCGCGGTGACGTCGAGGGTGCGGAAGGTGCGTGCTCCCCGCTGCCGGTCCGGCTCGCTGTCGCGGGACGGCGGCGGCGTTCCCGGGGTGAAGACCGGGAGTCCCGGCGGACGGGTCGGATCGCGCGGTACCGCACGGCTCGGGCACGCCGACCGCCCCACCCGCCCGGGCACCGCCGCCCC
>NZ_JBHWVI010000420.1:0-2530 GCF_042737005.1 Streptomyces sp. NPDC060027 | reverse complement strand
GACCCGGGCCGACAGCCGGCGCCCCGGCCCCAAGCCGGGGAAGATCGCCCGGAGCCTGGAACTGCGCGCCTTCATCCAAGAGCATCTGGACCTGCGATGGAGTCCGGGGCAGATATGCCAGGCCCTGCGCACCCGCTTCCCCCAACGGCCGGAGCTGCACGTGGTCCACGAGACCGTCTACCAGGCCCTCTACCTCCAGGGCAGAGGCGAGCTAAGCCGCGAGCTCGCCAAGGCACTACGGACCGGTCGCGTCCGGCGCAAGCCCCGCCGCCAGGCCCAGCAGCGCCAGCCCCGCTTCCGCGACCCCATGGTGATGATCAGCGAACGACCCGCTGAAGCGGAGGATCGGGCCGTGCCAGGTCACTGGGAAGGCGACCTGATCATCGGCAAGGACGGCACCTCTGCCATCGGCACGCTCGTCGAGCGATCCACCCGCTACGTGATGCTGCTGCACCTGCCGAACGGCCGGGGCACCGAACCGGTCCGCGATGCCCTGGTCGAGACGGTCCAGACACTGCCCCTCCATCTGAAGCGGTCACTGACCTGGGACCAGGGCAGCGAGATGGGCCGTCACCGCGAGTTCACCGTTGCCAGCGCAGTCCCTGTCTACTTCTGCGACCCGGCCAGCCCATGGCAGCGCGGCTCCAACGAGAACACCAACGGGCTGCTGCGGCAGTACTTCCCCAAGGGCACCAACCTGTCCGTCCACACCCGTGAACACCTGGACGCGGTCGCCGCCGAACTCAACGGCCGCCCACGCAAAACGCTCGGCTGGGAAACCCCAGCCGAGCGGCTGCATAAACTCCTCACGGCCTGATCAACACGACCGTGTGTTGCGACGACCCCTAGAAAGCGCCTACCTTGTCAGGGGCCGTTCACCTGCGGTGGGTGTGGGATTTGAACCCACGGTGACTCGCGCCACGACGGTTTTCAAGACCGTGTACCACTTGACTTGCCTATTGAGTAATCCGATCCTCTGCCGGCACACCACGTATCGACTACTAGCGATTTTGGGCTTACCCAATGGGCCGTTCCTGATGGTGCGATCGGTTCGGTGCCGAATCTCCGTCCCCGGGTTGTGGACGTTGAACCGCATACAGGACCGGTATGCGTCCGTCAGTAGTCAGTGAGGTCCACGATCACATCGCAGTGCGGATCGTCGGAAGGTTTATGCAGATGTTCGTTCGCCAGGAACGCGGGGGAAACCATGGCACCGAGCAGGCCGGGCCCTGTATGGCTGATCAGCACGTCCACACCGTACGTACGATCCCGCTCAGGTGAACGGAAATAGAGGCGCATACAGTCGTCGCCCGTGATGACCGCCCCGATGAAGAGCGGCTTCCACGACACATGCATCGTGATGAAGGAACGAACGAGATCGAGCAGACGGGCTGTGGACGCCTGCTCGATGTCTGGTTCAGGAGAGTTCACAGCCTGGCCCATGCCGGACATCTATTTCCCCGCTGATTATGGCAGTACGCCGTGATGACGCCGATTTTCTGACCGCGACCGGCATTATAGTGGCCGTCCGGGGTTTTCTGCGTGTACTGCACGACAACGGTGATCTTCACCTGCCTCGGCCTCGGCCCCGTCTCGATCTCGACAGCGTCGTACCAGGTGACCGTGGTGATCGTTCCGGTCCACTCGGCCGTGCAGGGCCGCGTACAGGGTGGAGCACTTCTTGATGTTGTGACGACCGGTGAAGTGATACCAGCCCAGCTCCGAGTTGCCGTAGCGGGTGACGATATGCCTGCCCTCCGGGTCGTTCGTCTGACACTTGACCCGCTGGTCCCACGGGTGCGGTACTACGGGCATCGGAGCAGCGCTGGCAGTCCCCGCCATGAGCGAAGCGCCGAATGTGACGGCGGCAGCGAGCGTCATGATTTTCTTCATGAAGATGATCGCATCATCAACCTCCGATAATCAACAGGCGCCTATCGGACAAATTGTCAGATTGAGCAAAGACTGCTTTTCGTCTGAATTTCAACTGCCTGCAATGCAGACTCGCAGCAGCGCAAAGCGCGGACGAGTGCGGACCATCGCGGGATGTGAAAGGCGCACTGGCCCGAGGGCAAGCGCTGAGACCGCTTGCTTCGGAGAAGCCGCGCTGCTGGAGCTGATCACGGCGTCGACGATCCTCCCCGCCATCACCTACGGCTCTACGGTCGTCCTCTACTTGGCGGTGCGCGGTGGACTGGATCGCAGGAAGGGCGCGTTCGACCTCGGGCGCTTCGAACTTCCCGTCGCGATCTGCGCTCTGGTGTGGACCCTCGTAGCCCGCTTCGTGCTGGTGGCACCCCGGGATGCGCTCGTTTTCGTCGTGATCGTGGTCGGCCTGCTCGTCGCGGGCGGGCTGTTCTTCCTCTTCATGCTGAAATTCGACCGCGCGGCGCTGGAGACCGAGCCCGGAGACGTGGGTGCCTTCAAGTACTGATCTTCCGGATCTTCCGGAGTCCACCAGATCGTCCGATCCGGAGTCCACCAGATCGTCCGATCCGGAGTCCACCAGATCCTCCGAACCGGATCCGGA
>NZ_JBHWVI010000419.1:0-2729 GCF_042737005.1 Streptomyces sp. NPDC060027 | reverse complement strand
AGTACATCCAGTACGAGGACTTCCGGCCGGCACACCGAGAGCACGCACCGGGCGCCGCTCCTTGACGGGCAAACGTTGCCTGCCGCGGCACTAGAGTCCCAGCCGCGCCAGTGCCTTCCCCCCGTCCAGCTCGCAACTGCCCTCTCCCGCGGCCGTCCAGGCCGCCGCGCACAGGGCCCGCAGACCGTCGAGAGCCTCGCCGTCGCCCGTCAGCTCGAACTGCTCGCTCCCCGCCGTCGCCGTGAAACCGCCACAGCGGAACCCGTCGCCCGCCTCGACGACCTCGGGCTGCCCGGTGAGCATCCCGCGCAGATCCGCGTCGACATACGTCGGCCGGTGCTGCGGAGGCGCGGCGAGAAGCAGCGCGCCGTCGGTCACGCCGGTGAGGACCAGCAGCGAGTCCACCTCTCCGTTGAACGCGCCCTCGATGTCGGTGTCCAGCCGGTCACCGACCACCAGCGGCCGCTCGGCCCCGGTCCGCAGAACCGTCTCGCGGTGCATCGGGGGCAGCGGCTTGCCCGCCACCTGCGGATCGCCGCCCGTGGCGATCCGCACGACCTCCACCGCCGCGCCGTTCCCGGGCGCGATCCCGCGCGCGCCGGGAATCGTCAGATCGGTGTTGGACGCGAACCAGGGCACCCCCCGCGCGATGGCGTAGCACGCCTCCGCGAAGCGCGACCAGGTCAGATCGGGACCGCCGTACCCCTGCACGACCGCCACGGGCTCGTCGTCCGCCGAGTCGACCGGTTCCAGCCCGCGCTCACGGAGCGCGACCCGCAGCCCCTCACCGCCGATGACCAGCACCCGCGCCCCCGCGGGCACCTGCTCGCTGATGAGCCGGGCCACGGCCTGCGCCGAGGTGATGACGTCCGAGGCCACCGTCGGTATGCCCAGCTCCGTGAGGTGCTCGGCCACCGCGTCGGGGGTGCGCAGCGCGTTGTTGGTGACGTACGCGAGGTGCATGCCGCCCGCGCGCGCCGTCCCGAGGGACTCCACGGCGTACGCGATGGCGTTACCGCCCGCGTACACCACCCCGTCCAGATCCAGCAGCGCGGTGTCGTACGCCTCGCTCAGGGCCTGGCCACTGCCTTCGGGCCGCGTCCTGACGGTCTGGCTCATTGCACATCGCTCCTCGTTCGATCCCTTTGCCCCGATCATCGCGCATGCCACTGACACACTTACGATGCCCCAATGAACTATGCAGGTCCCGAGGAGGAAACACCGGCAGGGAGCGGCCTCGAACTCACCCCGTTCCGAGGCCTGCGCTACGACCCCGACCGGGTCGGCAGCCTGGCCGCCGTGACGTCCCCGCCGTACGACGTCATCGTGCGGCCCGACGGACTGCTCGAACTCGAATCGGCCGACCCCCACAACATCGTCCGGCTGATCCTCCCGCAGGACGGCACGCCCGCGGCCCGCAACAAGCAGGCCGCCGACACGCTGCGCGACTGGCTGTCCGAGGGCGTCCTGACCACCGATCCCGAGCCGGGCCTGTACGTGTACGAGCAACGCGACGGGGATCTGCTGCAACGGGGCGTGATCGGCACCCTGCGCCTGTCCGAGCCGGCCGACGGCGTCGTCCTTCCGCACGAGGACGTGATGCCACACGTCATCGCGGACCGCGCGGCCCTGATGCGCGCCACGTCCGCCAACCTCGAACCCCTGCTGCTGACCTACCGCGGCAACGGCTCCGGGTTCGGTACGGCCGCCGTCATCGAACGCACCGCCATCCGCCCGCCGCTGCTGTCCACCACCACCGAGGACGGCATCAGCCACCGCCTGTGGGCGGTCACGGATCCGGCGGAGCTCACGGAGATCCGGACAGATCTCGGCCGGCACCAGGCCCTGATCGCCGACGGCCATCACCGCTGGGCCACCTACCTACGTCTACGCGCGGAGCACCCCTCGCCCAGCCCCTGGGACTACGGACTGGTCCTCCTGGTGGACACCGCCCGCTACCCGCTGCGCGTCCGGGCCATCCACCGCCTGCTGCACCGCCTGCCGGTCGCCGAGGCGCTGGCCGCCCTCGGGGACTCCTTCCGGGTACGCCGTCTCGATGTACCCCTCACGGAGGCACTGGAGGCCCTCTCCGCGGCGACCGCCGAGGGGAACGCCTTCCTCCTCGCCGGCGACGGCTCCTTCCACCTCGTCGACCGCCCGTCGCCGGAGCTCCTCGCCCGTACGATCCCGGCCGACCGCCCGGAGGCCTGGCGCACCCTGGACGCCACGGTCCTGCACGCCGTACTCCTCGACCATGTGTGGCGCATCCCGGAGGACTCCCCCGCGCACATCGCGTACATCCACGACACGACCGCCACGGTCGAGAAGGCGGAACACGACGGAGGCACGGCCGTCCTGATGCACCCGGTCCACGAGGAGGTCGTACGCGATCTCGCCCGCCAGGGCGTCACGATGCCGCGCAAGTCGACGTCCTTCGGCCCGAAACCGGCGTCGGGACTGGTCCTCCGGGCGCTCACTCCCTGAAGCGTCACAAGCTGCGGAAACGCCACGTGGGCGACGGGTCACCTTCCGGTGTCCCGCCGCCCACGTGTTCCGCCGCAGTACCCGGCGTCAGCTCTCAGAACGGTGAGGAGCGTCGCCCTCGCTGTCGTCCTCGACGTCGAGGACGTCCTCGTCTTCGTCCTTGTCCTCGTCCTCGTCCTCGTCCTCAAGGTCGTCGACGTCGTCCGAGATCCCGTCCGTGGCCACGGACTCGATCTCGTCGTCCT
>NZ_JBHWVI010000418.1:0-2781 GCF_042737005.1 Streptomyces sp. NPDC060027 | reverse complement strand
AAGTACATCCAGTACGAGGACTTCCGGCCGGCACACCGAGAGCACGCACCGGGCGCCGCTCCTTGACGGGCAAACGTTGCCTGCCGCGGCACTAGAAGCCCCGCAGGACGGCCGCCTTCGTCCTGGTGAACTCCTCGTCCGTCAGGACGCCGTCACGGTGCAGCTCTCCCAACTCCCGCAGACGGCGCAGCAGTACGTCGTGATGGTCGGACCGGCGCGGCACCACCGGGGCCGGCCGGGGACCGTCCGTGTACTCCCCGGTGCGCGTGGAGGGATGCGGCATCCGTGCCGTGACCGCGGTGGCGACCAGCGCCGTGAGCAGGTCGCGGCGGGTGCTGCCCCACAGATCGAGGGCGTACGGGTCCTTCCCGGGCGGCAGTTTGGAGAAGACCGCCTCGTGCGTCACGAAACGCAGGAAGCCGTCCTCGTAACCGGAGTTGGGAAGCCACCCGACCTGCACGAGATCGCCCAGGGCGATGATCCGCGGGCCTGTCGCCCGCTTGACCCGGTCCGAGGTGTCCGCCCAGTCGACACGCACCTGCGTCCCGTCGAAGGAGACCGTGCCGTCGCTGGAACGGACGGACACCGGGACGGGCGGTCCCGCGAGCAGATACGTCTTCGCCGGCTCCTTGGGGATCTGGTCCAGGAGCAGCGCGCGGCGGATCTCCTCGGCGACGTACTCGGCCACCCCGGAGCGGTCGATGTCGACCGTCAGGCTGTAGGGGTCCGCCGTGTCGGGCAGCCGGCCCCCGGTCGCCTGGAGCAGCGGGTCGGCGCCCTCGCGCAGCCGCAGACGCAGGCGGCCACGCTTGCGTTCGGGTGCGTAGACGACGCCCGACACCGCCTCCAGGGGAACGGAGATCTCCCCGTACGTCTGCCGGAACAGCGGCACGCTGCGATGCAGTCCCGGCGTGATCCTGACCGTGCTGCCGTCGAAGGCCCAGGTCCCGTCGCGCTGGATGATCTCGGCCATGGGGAAATTCTCGCAGCCGGGTCAACACGGGGTGACCGCGCTTCACCCGCGCTGACCCGACCTGACGCATGCGCACCATGCTCCGTACGGCACAATTCGCTGTCATCACGGGGCAGTTGTCAGGCGGGTGTACGTGCTTCGCGCCCTGGGGGGTGGGGCGGGCGGGTGCTTCGGCGGGTGTGACGGTCGGGCGTACGGACGGTTCGGCCGTACGGAGTTTTCTGGGGCGGGAAGGCGGCAGTTGGCGTGGCGGTGCAGGAGGCGAGACACGGTGCGGGGCACGGTGCCGGGTCGGGTGCCGGGTCGGGCACCGGACCGGGCGGCGGACCCGGCGGCGGGCGGAGCGGTGGTCCGGGTGGCGGGCCGGGCGGAGGCCTGGGTGGCGGGCCGGGCGGAGGCCTGGGTGGCGGGTCGGGTGCGCACGAGGGGGGCTGCACGTGCGGGGACTGCCCGCACGGGGCGCGTACGGGGCACCGGCGGGCTGTCGCCGCGTTCCTCGCCAAACGTGACGCGTTGGCCTCGGGGCAGGGACTGCCCGCCGCCGTCGCGCACTCCGCCTCCGCGTCCCGGCAGTGGGTGTCCGACGAACTCACCCAGTCCGCGGACCTCGTCGCCGAACGCGGCCGCATCGAGGGCGAGGCATGGCTGGGGCGGCTGTGGCGGTACACCGCGTTCACCGTCTGGGGTGGCGTCGTCGTGCTGCTCCTCGTGCAGGCGCTCACCGCGATCGGGGCCGGCTGGACTGCGGCGCGGACGGCCGGGCTGGTCGCCGCGGTCGTCCTGGCCGGACTCCTGACGGGAGCGGCGTGGCTGCACCGGGCGCGGGGCGGGGCCCTCGCGCCGGTCATCGGCGAGGACAACCGTCTCTCCACCTCCCGTGCGGTCGCCGCCGGTTGGGTGCTGGTCGTCGTCTACGCGCTGATCGTGCTGGTGGGGCAGCTGGCGGCGGCCTCCGCGCACGGCCGCCGGGACGAACTCATCGCCGGGCTCGAACTCGCTCGGGGCGCCGGTGTCGTGACCGTCGTCGCCGTGGTGTGCGGGGTCGCGGTGCTGGTGCGGAGGGTGGTCGGGCTGCGGGTGCTCGGGCAGCGGCTGCAGAAGGTGCGCGCGGCCCGGCCGCGCGCGGCCGACCTGCTGACCGATGACGCCGGGCGGGGGAGCTTCGCCGATGTCCAGTACGTGGTGATCAGTGCGGTCGCTCTGCTCTTCGCGGTGGTGCGGCTGGCGCGGCGGCCGTCGCAGTTGCCGGACCTTCCGTGGGGGCTGGCGCTGCTGGTGCTGGTGTCGGCCGCGACCTACCTCGCCGGGAAGTACGCCGAGGGCGGGCGGCCGGTGGTCCTCTCCGTGGTCCGGGCCCGTGAGGCGGGCGATCTGGACGCGCCCATTCGCACCGGGGACGACATCGAGATCCGGGGGGCCGGGTTCGTGCCGCCGGGGGCGCAGAGCGCGGACCGGTTGTCGCGGATGGTCGTGCGGATCGGGCCCGTGCATGTCCATGTGCCGTTGGTGCCGGTGTCCGGGGGGTTCAGCAATCCCACGGACGCGGTGCTGACGGTGCCGGTGCCGGTGGATGTGGAACCCGGGCGGGTGGAGGTGCAGGTGATCACCGCGGCGGGGGTCGAGACGAACCGGTACGAGATCGATGTGACCGACTGAGGCGGTGCGCTCGCGCTCGCCTCGCGCGTGGGGCCTCGGCGGTTCTCGGGTGCGGGTCCGGTGGGTGGGTCGGGGCCGTGCCGGTACATCCCAGTCCGTCGCCGCTGGATCAGACGTGGGCTACCTGTGCGAACTGCTGCTCGATCCGAACG
>NZ_JBHWVI010000417.1:0-2783 GCF_042737005.1 Streptomyces sp. NPDC060027 | reverse complement strand
ACGGAGCACTCCGGGCGGGCAGTCGGCGACGAAGCAGGAAACCCCACGGCGCGAGCCGTAGGAATCCCCCTCCTTCAGGAGGGGGAGGAAGTCAAATCCACGCCCAGTTTCACCCGCTGGGCCCAAGAGCACGACGAAGAGATGAGGGACGGTCCGGCCTTCTACGCGGAGATCGACGAAGCGCCGCCCTGACGGCCGCCGCCTTGGCAGCCGTTGTCTTTCCGATAGTGACGGGTGCGTTTCCGCTGGTCAGGCATAGTGACGGCGCCTCGGTGGCAGAGGCGGGGTGTCGTGTCGTCTCTTCGGTGGAGGTGCCGGATGCCGTCGGTGGTGGGGCTGCTTGAGGAGCGCGAGCGTGCTGCTCGGCAGCGGGTGGAGGTCCTGCAGGCCGAGCTCCAGGAGGTGGAAGCCGCGTGGGAGCGGTTCGTGATTGCCCGTCAGACGGTGGCCGAAGTCCTGGCAGAACCTCCTGTGGGCGAGGAGGCGTCGCTGGCCGGGTTGGCCGGTGAACGGCCTGCGCGGGTCGCCGGGGCGGTGCCCGGCTCGGTGGTTCCCGCCTGGAGGGAAGGGCTCGCTCTCGACTCACTGGCGCCGGACTACCAACGGCTCGTGGAGGTCCTGGCGGGGAGCGGGGAGGAGATGGACTGCCGGCAGCTCGCGGCGGCCTTGGGTCTGGAGGTGGTAGCGGCGAAGGTGGAGGGAGTGCGGTCGAAGGTGAAGCGCCTGGCCGCGCGGGGCTGGATGGCCGAGGAACGTCCGGGGATGTTCAGCGTGCTCGCCGGGCGAGCCGGCGGCTCATGACCATGCTCATCGACCACCGGATCATCGTCTCGGAGGTGTCGGTGCGGGTCTCGTAGTCGCGGACCAGGCGGCGTGAGTGCATCAGCCATGCGAACGTCCGTTCCGCCAGCCACCTTTTCGGCAGCACCACGAAGCCCGTGGCGTCGTCGGTGCGTCTGACCACCGTCAACGCGATCCGCAGGACATCGCGGGCGAGGTCGACCAGGCGTCCGGTGTAGCCGCCGTCGGCCCACACCAGCGAGATGCGCCAGGCCGCATCCGCAGCCGCTCCAGCAGCGTCCGGCCGGCCTCGCGGTCGGTGACGGATGCGGCGGTGACCATCACGGCCAGCAGAAGCCCGAGGGTGTCCGCGACGATGTGCCTCTTGCGGCCGTTCACCTTCTTCCCGCCGTCGAACCCCCGGCTGGCAACCGGCACCGACGCGGCCCCTTTCACCGACTGCGCGTCGATGATCCCGGCGGTCGGCTCCGGATCACGGCCCGGCGCCTCGCGGACCCGGTCGCGCAGCCGGTCGTGGAACTCGGCGACCAGGCCCTTGTCCCGCCAGCGCCGGAAGAAGGCGTAGACGCGGTCCCGTGCGGGGAAGTCCGCAGGCACCGCTCTCCAGGCAATGCCGCCCGCAACCGGGTAGCGCACCGCGTCGACCAGCTGCCGGTGGCAGTAGCTCTCCGGCTGCCCGCCCCTTCCCTCCAGCCGGGCGGGCACGGGCATCGCGTCGCGCACGACTGCCCACTCCGCGTCGGTCATGTCCGAGGGGTACCTCGGACGCCAGTGCGGCCGGTCCCCGGCGTTCCCGAACCGGTGAGCGAGGCAATCACACGACAGGGGCGCGGAGTTGGACGGCAATGTCACGGAGACGGAAAACTGCGGCACCAGGGGCCTCCTGTTGCTCGACTGGATTCGACACCCACGAGCTGTACGGGAGGCCCCACTTTCATGCCCTGCCGACCAGGAGATCGTCCGACCGAGTCGGCAGACTTGAACTCACGATCACCCAAGATCGATAGAGCAACCGTTAGTCAGCGCACTCAGCGCACGAAGTCCGTTACTGTGCCGTGGTTGTCGGGAGAGGTCAGGCCCCAGAGGATCAGCCCCACGATGATTGCCAGCAGGATCAGCCCCGGCACGTTCTCGGGCCCCCAACTGACGGGCTGCCGAACCGGTGGGTCGGGTGTGGCGTCGTCGCGTGCAGCGTCGGAGTCGGCGCGCTGCCAGGGCGCGACATCGGCCTCACCCCGGGCGATCCGCGCGGCCACGTGGCGCACGTCGGCCGCGTGGTAGGTCGGCTCGCGGGTCAGGTCCGGGGAGGGCGCAGCCGAGGTACGTACGCTGTTGGCCCGCGCCACGGCCCTGATGCTGCTCGGCCTGATCTGCGGCCAGATCTCCCGGACTTCGGCCTTCGTCAGCCAGCCTTCCCCGTCCTCAAGGTCCTGCTCGTCCGCTGCCCCCATTCGAAGTCCGCCCCCTCGCTCGCCGATCACCCTTGGCTTGATACCCAGACCGCCGAAAGATCACCCGGCCGGGCAGTCACACTCGAACTCACGCCCACCGTGTTCGGTAGAGAAACGACTTCTTGGCCCAGGGGTTCGCCGGCAGACCGGCGAGACGCCGCAGCGTGCACTCGCCCGTCACCACGCTTTGAACGGCAGTGAACAACCAGGCCACATACGTGTGGGGGATCTCGCCGTTCGGCCGGAGCATCCGCCTCCGCCTCCGCGGTCCGGGCCGGTATGGCGCCCGCCGCTCGAACCGGCCGGCACCCCTCAGGGCCACGGCGCGCGCGACCGTGTCCGCGCTGACCGTACGGGCAGCGCGGACACGGCCCTGCAGGTCCTCAGGGAGGCGCACGGTGAGCCGGGCACCGGCCCCAGGCCGTTCGCGGCCTTCTTGGACGCCTCCGGCATGGCGGCCCCGGCCGCGGCGTTCACCGCCGCCGAGGCCCTTGTGCCCTCTGCCGCGCAGCGGTTCCAGCCCTGGCCGAC
>NZ_JBHWVI010000416.1:0-2799 GCF_042737005.1 Streptomyces sp. NPDC060027 | reverse complement strand
CACCTGGTGAACGGCGCTGCTGACCTGTCGTCAGGGCGGCGCGAAGTGCATGCCCGTCCGCAGCGACGGTGCCGGCGGTCGCGGAGCTCCGCCACAGGCACTACATCGGGCTCAAGCGAAGTCACAGGCGAGACCGGCGCTGCCTGAACTCAAGATTGCGCTCAGCCTGCCGTTGACCTCAAGGCCTGCGTCGCAGAATGATCCCATCACCCTTTCCACTTACTTCGGTCACTCCGGGAATTTGCCTTCACGAGACATGACTCTGCCGCATCCATGACCGACCACGGAACCTGAGCCAGAACCCGATCTCACGCACGGAGCCAGCCCCCTCTGGTCGCGGGCGAGACGATCTTGTTGTGGCTGGCGTGATCACGGCGTCTGAGCCGCCCTGGATAGCCCCGTTCACCGGGCTGAGCGCGCGTTCGTCGGCAAGCTGGTGACCGCTCTGCGCCGTGAAGGTGCAGACCCGGTCCGCAAGGGCCGCCCGTGGTCTCTTCCGGCGCGAAGGCCGCCGTCGGTACGACCAACAGCGCCTCAGGGAAGTCGTCCGTCGCGGCCGGCCTGCGTGAGCGGTTCGGCCGCGGCCTGGCCCTGGTCGGCCAGGACAACCTCCGCCGCGGGCGCCGACGCGGTAGGCGCTGAGTAGGGCGTCCATCGAACGGCCGTCGCGCGTCGCGGGATTTCCCTATCACTGCGTGGCTCAGGTGGATCGGTCTGTGCTGGTCGGAGCGGGTGCCGCGGCCGTCGCATAGGTCGGCACCGGGGTGTCGGTGGTGCCGCGTGGGATCTGATCTTTCCTGCGGGCGCTGCGGCGCAGATGGACAGGAACAGGAGCGGGGGAGTGGGACATTGTGGGGGCGCGGCAGCCGACGGACAGGGGCATCCAGGATGCGCTGGACTGGGCACGGCTGTGTCTGCAGGAGCTGGGCTTCTTCAGCAGCGCAGGACGGACTGCGGTGGGCAGCCGCTCATGGGCTCGTCCGGTCCGTGTGGCGCAACGGCCCGATCGAGAACGCGCACGCCTCCCGACCCGCTGGCCGGTCTCAGCTGGGCACGAGAGCATCCGATGTATGCAAGAGCCTGCCGAAAGCCTCATTTCTGACCAGGTTGAACAGGGTGAATCGTGCGAAGTCCCTGAAGGGCCTGGGGTGATGGCTGGAGCTCATGGTGTGTGAGGTATCGCGATGGGGGCGGGCTGACCGCTGCGGGACGGTAGCGCCGGCAAATCGTGCGGATGCAGGCGACCGAGCTGTTCGAACAGAAGGTCGAGCTGCCGGAGGTGGCACGGCGTCTGCGGGTGAGCCTCAAGTCGGCCTACCAGATTCCCTGAAGCATCTGGTGCCGTGGATGCCCTGGGCAGTCGACTCTGGGAGACGGCAAAGGCACTGGCAGACAGTCCTCGGCGGCGGAATCCCCTTCAGCGCCCTGGAGCGTGGCCCGGAATGCTCGTCATGCAGGTGTTTTCGGACGGACGGCTGCTTGTCGGCGAGGAGGGCGGTCGCTACTGGTTCGCCGACGACCACACCAACAGTCACTTCCACGAGCTGAAGACGCTGGCGAAGTTCACGTCGCTCACCGTCGACGGCACCACGCTCTACGGCATCGAGGATGCGGCGACGGCGGCATACGACCTGGTGAAGGGTGAGGGCCTGTGGATCTCCCGCGACGGCGGACGCGAGTGGCGACGCTACCAGCAGCGCGGATAGCGGAGGAACGGGTGTGTGGACGTATCCGCATGCTCCCGACCGCCGCACCACCTGCCGCGGCCGCGGCTGACCTGCTGGGGCAGGCGGGCGCGGATTTTGGATTCCTGTACGGCGCCGACCAGGACATCCGGATTGCGCCCTGGAGCCCGTTGCTGAAGACGTTCCGACGGTGTGCTCCCGTGACGGACTCGCATTTCGTCGCCCTGCTCAAAGTGGAAAGCGTAAGGTTTGACTCATCTCAGTTCGTGCGCTGGGCAACATGGGGATCGGCGCATGCATTCGCCGTTCCCGTATCTCTTCCGAGGGGCAGGCCGCCCGGCTCGGTGTTGGTGGCAAGATCGGCAAGGGGCTGTGACCCGCTGTATTGTTCCGTTTCCTCCCTTGTTCCCAGCCTGAGGAATCTTTAAGGTAGACACCTGGAAAAAAGCGGGTATCATTCCCGTATGGCTCAGAAGATCGTTACCATTTACACGGATGACCTCACAGGTGCAGAATCCGACGAAGTGCGGACGCACACCTTTTCCCTTGACGGCGTGAATTACGAGATCGATCTGGTCTCGGATAATTACGACAAGCTCTTTGAGGCGCTTGCTCCCTTCATCGACAAGGGCCGCAAGACCGGGCGAGCGAGCGGGGCGGGGCGCGTGCGCAAGGCGTCGACCGAAGGGCCCAGCGCAGAGGAGCTCCGGGCCTGGGCTCGGGAGAATAACCACCAGGTCAACGACCGGGGGCGCGTCCCGTCCATTATTCGCGAGGCTTACGACAAAGCCCGCTGACTGCACGCGCCTTCGTTCCGCACCCGGCTGGCGGTCCGGGGGAGTCGCCCATCGTTTCCCTGTCGAGGCTCCTGATCGTCTATCGCAGGGAGGGGCGCGGGAATTCGGCAATGGCGTGCCTGGCCGATGACGGAGGTTCGGGTACGCTCGACGATTCTTCTGCCCGCTGCCGAAGAGGACTCGAGCCGGACCCGCTCGATCGACCGTACTTCCCCGGGGAGCCGGCCGGCCAGGGCGGCGTCGTTCAGTGAGTTCGTCCGGATTGGTCACGTGATGCCGAGGGTGGTCAGGGGTCGGGTGGCGTCGCGTGCGTGATG
>NZ_JBHWVI010000415.1:0-2825 GCF_042737005.1 Streptomyces sp. NPDC060027 | reverse complement strand
CGCCTGGCCGAGGCGTACACCCCGGAGTACTGGGTGCGGCACGTGCGTGAGGCGGTGCGCTTCGCCGACGGCATCGAGACTCTGGGCGATCTGGGCGTGACCACGTTCGTCGAGGTCGGCCCCGGCGGCGTCCTCAGTGCCCTGGCACAGGCCTGCGCGGACGACATCGTCACCGTCCCCGTACTCCGAGCCGACCGCCCCGAGCAGCAGGCACTCCTCACCGCTCTCGCCGAACTGCACGTGCACGGCGCCTCCTTGGACTGGCAGGCCCTCTTCCCCGGCGCTCACCGCGTCACCCTGCCCACCTACGCCTTCCAGCGCGAGCGCTTCTGGCTGGACGGGGAGGGGGACGAGGACCTGACCGCCGTCGGCACCCCGGCCGACGCGGCGGACTCCGGCTTCTGGGACAGCGTGGAACGCGAGGACGCGGAGTCCCTCGCCGCGACCCTGGGCGTCGGCGCGGACGCCTCGTTGAGCGCGCTCCTGCCCAGGCTGTCCGCGTGGCGCCGTCAGCGCCGCGAGCAGTCCGTGGTCGACGGCTGGCGTTACCGCGTCACATGGAAGCCACTCGGCCCGCTTCCTCGGCCCGGCGCGTCCGGGACCTGGCTGCTCGTCGTGGCCGGCGAGAGCGAGTGGACCGCCTCGGTGCGCACCGCGCTCGGCGAGCGCGGCCTGGAACTGGTGACGCTCGTCGCCGGTCCCGGCACCGACCGCGGGACGCTGGCCGGCGAGCTGGCCGGCGTCGGCCCGCTGACCGGCGTGCTGTCCCTGCTCGCCGAGGACGAGAGCGCCTCGGCAGGCCACCCCGGCCTGTCGCACGGCCTCGCGGCGACCCTCTGCCTCGTGCAGGCGCTCGGCGACGCGGGCGTCGACGTCCCGCTGTGGTGCGCCACGCGCGGCGCGGTGGCCACCGGCCGCTCCGACCGCGTGGACCGCCCGCTGCAGTCGCAGGTGTGGGGCTTCGGCCGGGCGGCGGCGCTGGAACACCCGCAGCGCTGGGGTGGATTGCTCGACCTTCCGGATCTGCTGGACGCCCGCGCCGCGGCCCGCGTGGCCGCCGTTCTCGGCCAGACGGCCGAGGACCAGGTGGCGGTCCGGGCCTCGGGCCTCTTCGGGCGCCGGCTCGTCCGGGCCGCCCGCGCCACCGGCCCCGCCCAGGAGTGGTCGCCGCGCGGCACGGTGCTGATCACCGGTGGTACGGGTGCGCTGGGCGGGCACGTGGCCCGCTGGCTCGCCGGTGCCGGTGCCGAACACCTCGTGCTCACCAGCCGCCGCGGCCCCGCGGCGCCCGGCGCCGCGGAACTCGTCGCGGAGCTGGAGGAGCTCGGCGCGGCCGCGACCGTCGTGGCCTGTGACGCGGCCGACCGTGACGCCCTGCGGGCGCTGCTGGCCGAGCACCCCGTCAATGCCGTCGTCCACGCCGCCGGCGTCGGCGACCACGTCATGATCGAGGACTCCGATCCGGCCGGGTTCGCCGACACGGTGGTGGCCAAGACCGCAGGTGCCACGCACCTGGACGAACTGCTGGCCGGTCAGGAGCTCGACGCGTTCGTCATGTTCTCGTCGGGCGCCGGCATCTGGGGCGGCGCCGGCCAGGGCGCCTACTCGGCGGCCAACGCCTACCTGGACGCCCTCGCCGAGTACCGGCGGGCACATGGGCGCACCGCGCTCGCCGTCTCCTGGGGCGGCTGGGCCGAGGGCGGTATGGCCGGCGTCGGCGACGGAGAGGAGATGCTGCGCCGCCGCGGTCTGCCGCCCATGCGGCCCGCCCTCGCGGTCTCCGTGCTCCAACAGGCGCTGGCCCACGGCGAGACCGCCCTCACCGTCGCGGACTTCGAGTGGGAGCGGTTCATCGGCCCGTTCACGGTCATCCGCCCCAGCGCTCTGTTCTCCGATGTGCCCGAGGCGCGCCGAGCCCTGGAGGCGCCGGCCTCCGGCGGCGCCGAAGCCGGCAACGCGCTCGCCGTGAAGCTGGCCGGGCTGTCGGCGGGCGAGCAGGACCGCACACTGGTGGACCTCGTCCGTACGCACGCGGCCGCCGTGCTCGGCCACGACGGTGCCGCGGCGGTGGAGCCCGGCCGGGCGTTCAACGACCTCGGCTTCGACTCGCTCACCGCCGTCGAGCTGCGCAACAAGCTCACGGCCGACACAGGCCTGAAGCTGCCCACCACTCTGGTCTTCGACCACCCCAACGCCACGGCTCTGGCCCGGTTCCTGCGTGCCGAACTGCTCGGTTCGCAGGGCGCCGTGCCGCAGGAGCAGCGCACGGCCGCCGTCGGCGACGAACCCATCGCGATCGTGGCCATGAGCTGCCGCCTTCCCGGTGGCGTCGGCTCGCCCGAAGACCTGTGGCAGCTCGTGACGTCCGGCGGCGACGCGATCTCCGGCTTCCCCGAGGACCGCGGCTGGGACGTCGAGGACCTCTACGACCCCGACCCGGGCACCCCCGGCAAGACCTACGCGCGCGACGGCGGCTTCCTCTACGACGCCGGCGACTTCGACGCCGCGCTGTTCGGGATCTCGCCGCGCGAGGCGCTCGCGATGGACCCGCAGCAGCGCCTGCTGCTGGAGGCCTCGTGGGAGGCCTTCGAGCGGGCCGGCATCGACCCGGCCTCCCTGAAGGGCAGCCGCACCGGCGTGTTCGTCGGCATGTCCTACCAGGGCTACGGCGCGGGCCTTCAGGAGGTCCCGGAAGGTGTCGAGGGCCACCTGCTCACCGGCAGCGCCGCGAGCGTCGTCTCCGGGCGCGTGGCCTACACCTTCGGACTCGAAGGGCCCGCCGTCACGATCGACACGGCGTGCTCGTCGTCCCTGGTCGCCCTGCA
>NZ_JBHWVI010000414.1:0-2842 GCF_042737005.1 Streptomyces sp. NPDC060027 | reverse complement strand
GGGACCTCAGCGCGCGGCCGCGGCCGTCTCGGGCGTGGCCGCGGGGCCGGCCTTGTCGCCGCCGACAGCGGCGCGGGCCGCCGGGATCACGGCGGCGATGGCGGCGGCCAGCAGGGCGACGGAGCCACCGACGATGAGGCCGGTGCGGAAACCGCCCTCGGAGGTGAAGGTGTAGCCGGCCGCGCTGGTCGTCATCTGGGCGAGGACGACGCCGACGACCGCCGCACCGACCGAGGTGCCCAGAGAACGCATCAGCGAGTTGAAGCCGTTGGCGGCGGCGGTCTCGGAGAGCGGGACCGAGCTCATGATCAGGGCGGGCATCGCACCGTAGGCGAGGCCCACGCCGCTGTTGATGACCATGCCGGTCAGCATGAGACCCCAGGGCGTACCCATGAGGGCCAGCGCCAGTCCGTAGCCGAGAGCGATGACGAGGACACCGGAGCTCAGCGTGAACTTCGGGCCGCGCGCGTCGGTGAGCTTCCCGCCGAGCGGGGAGACGATCATCATCATGATGCCGCCGGGCGCCATCCACAGGCCTGCCGCGAGCATCGACTGGCCCAGGCCGTATCCGGTGGCGTCGGGGAACTGGAGCAGCTGCGGGATGATCAGCATGCTGGCGTACATGCCGAATCCGACGAAGATCGAGGCGACGTTGGTGAGCAGGACCCGGGGGCGGGCCGTGGTGCGCAGGTCGACCAGCGGGTCCTTCGTGCGCAGCTCCCAGGCACCCCAGGCGGTGAGGACCACCACGGCGGAGACGAACAGGCCGAGCGTCGTCGTGGAGCCCCAGCCCCAGTCGGCGCCCTTGGAGACGCCGAGCAGCAGGCAGACCAGGCCGACGCCGAGTCCGAGCGCGCCGAGGACGTCGAAGCGCTGACCCTTGGCGGTGGCCGGCACGTCCGGGATGAGGAACCAGATGAGCGTTCCGATCGCGACGGCGAGCACGGCGGAGCCCCAGAACAGCACGCGCCAGTTCGTGTACTGGGCGACCGCCGCGGAGATGGGGAGGCCGAGGCCGCCGCCGATGCCCATCGAGGCGCTGACCAGCGCGATGGAGGAACTCAGCTTCTCGGCCGGCACCACGTCACGCAGCAGGGCGATACCCAGCGGGATCATGCCCATGCCCATTCCCTGCAGGCCCCGCCCGACGATCATCGGGGCGACGGACGAGGAGAGCGCGCACACGACGGAGCCCACCACGAGCGGGACGGAGCAGGCGAGCAGCATCCGCCGCTTGCCCAGCAGGTCGCCCAGGCGGCCGGAGATCGGGACGCAGACGGACGCGACCAGCAGGGTGACGGTGATCACCCAGGCGGAGTTCGCGGGCGTGGTGTGCAGGATCTGGGGCAGCTCGGCGATGAGCGGAGTGACCAGCGTCTGCATGATCGCCGCCACGGTGCCGGCGAAGGCGAGCGTGGCGACCACGCCGCCCGCTCGGGCGGAGGGCTGGGGGGCGTCCATGAGGGACTCCTCGGGTTCTGTCTGCGGGGTAAGATATGTGCATCGTACACGTCATATGTATCGCGCATGTGATGTGGCTCATGCATGTAGATGTGGGAGCATGGAGGGGGGCCGTACCGGTATCTGCGGGGCGCGCGGCTCAGGTGACGACGGGAGGCGGCAGGCGGATGGTCAGGCCCACACACGAGGTCGAGTACGAGCAGATGCTGCTCAGCCGTCACGGACTGCTGAACCACAGGGGCGGCCGCACCAAGGACGGTGTCCTGGAGCGCAGCGCCTACATCCTGCTCAGCCGTATCCGGGTCCAGGGGCCGATGTCGATCGGGGAACTGAGCGACGCCTTCGGACTCGACGCCTCCACCCTCAACCGGCAGACCGCGGCGGCGATGCGGGCCGGGCTCGTCGAGCGCATCCCGGACCCCGACGGCGGCATGGCCCGCAAGTTCCGCATCACGGACGAGGGCGAGCGCCTCCTCGACCAGGAGCGCCAGGGGCTGATCAGCTCCCTGGACCGGGTCATGGCCGACTGGTCGGAGCCGGACATCGCCGCCTTCGCCTCCTATCTGCGGCGCTTCAACACCGACATCGAGCGCATCGGCGGTCGTCCCTGGCCGCGCCCGTGACCGATCGGTCCGACTGCCGCCGGACCGAGGCGTCGTGGCGGAAAACCCGATGACGCGGTGTGACGAGCCGCCTCCTACGCTCACCCGCATGGACACTTTCGGGGGACTGCTGAACGTCGTCGATGTCGAGGCGACCTGCTGGGAAGGACCGCCCCCGCCCGGAGCCGTGAGCGAGATCATCGAGATCGGTCTGACCGTCGTCGACCTGGACAAGGGCGTACGGGTGGAGAAGCACCGCCTGCTGGTGCGGCCCGCGCGATCGACGGTGAGCGCCTTCTGCACGGAGCTGACCGGGCTGACCCAGGACGAGGTCGCGGGCGGGCTCGACTTCGCGGGGGCCTGCCGTGAGTTGGCCGCCCGCCACCGCTCGGGGGAGCGGCCGTGGGCGAGTTGGGGCGACTACGACCGACACCAGTTCACCCGTCAGTGCGCCGCCACGACGACCCCGTACCCCTTCGGCCACCGGCACACCAACGCCAAGGCGGCCTTCACCGCCGCTCACGGCCTGCGGAAACGGCCCGGCATGGCGCAGGCCCTGCGCATCGCGGAACTGCCCCTCGAAGGCCGGCATCACCGGGGCGAGGACGACGCGTGGAACATCGCGGCCCTGATCCTCGGCCTGGCCGAACAGGGGGCCTGGCCCGAGGCCGGCGTGTCGCGCGGCTAGTGCCGCGACAGGCAACGTTCGCCCCGTCGCGACTCCCGGCACCCCCGCGCGCCCCCCCCGCCCGACACCCAACGGAAAACAGTACGAGGAA
>NZ_JBHWVI010000413.1:0-3002 GCF_042737005.1 Streptomyces sp. NPDC060027 | reverse complement strand
CAGCCGTCCCGTGGGGGTGCGGCGGGCGCTGCCGTGCGACAGGGGGTGCGTGCGCTACATGATCGGGTCGGGCTCCCGGGCCAGGTCCGCCGCTCCGACGAGACCCGCCTTGTTGCCCAGCTGGGCGGCGATCACATCGGCGACCGGGCGCCAGTTGCCGCCGACCAGCCAGCGCTTGTACGACTTGCGGATCGGGTCGAGGACCAGTTCGCCCTCGTCCGAGAGGCCGCCGCCGACGATGAAGGCGGACGGGTCGAAGAGCGAGGCCAGGTCGGCCAGACCCGCGCCGGCCCAGCGGGCCAGCTCGCGGTAGGAGTCCACCGCGACATGGTCGCCCTGGCGGGCGGCCATGGAGATGTGCTTGCCCTCGATGCCTTCGGGGGTGCCGTCACCGAGGCCCAGCAGGACCTCCGCGGCTTCCGGGGTCGCGTTGGCCCGCTGCTTGGCGTAGCGGACGAGGGCGCGCCCGGAGGCGTACTGCTCCCAGCAGCCCTGCGAGCCGCAGCCGCACAGCAGACCGTCCGGCACCATCCGGATGTGGCCGAACTCCGCTGCCACGCCGAAGTGGCCGCGGCGCAGCTTGTTGCCGATGATGATGCCGCCGCCGAGGCCCGTGCCCAGGGTGATGCAGATGACGTTGCGGTGGCCCTTGCCCGCGCCGAACTTGTACTCGCCCCAGGCGGCCGCGTTCGCGTCGTTCTCCACGACGACCGGCAGACCGACACGCTGCTCGACCTCGGCCTTGAGCGGCTCGTTGCGCCAGTCGATGTTCGGCGCGAAATACACCGTCGAGCGCTGGCGGTTCACGTATCCGGCGGCACCGATACCGACACCCACGATGTCGTGACCGGCGCGCGCGCCCTCCACGGCCGAGGCGATGGCGTCAATGATCGCCTGCGACGTGGTCGGGGTCGGCACCTTGTGCGTCGAGAGGATGTTGCCTTCCTCGTCGACCACACCGGCCGCGATCTTCGTGCCGCCGATATCGACGCCGATGGTGAGTCCCATGAATCCCTCAGTTTCGGTCGAGCCCCGCTACGGCCAACCGTACCCGAGGGGCGATTAGTCCAAGTCGATGTGTTCGCCTGGACCGGGTTCCCCGTCGGGGGATCCCGTGCCCCGGGCGGTCCAGCGGCGTTCCTGGTTCTCGACGGCCGAGCGGTAGGCGGCGAGCAGTTCGGAGCCCGCGGCCGCGAGGTGGTCGAAGACCTCCGGGTTGCGCTCCATCACCGGTTCGACGGCGGCCTTGGCCTGCTGCACGACCTGGCTGACCATCTGCTGGGCGGTGCCGGAGGCGACCGCGCCGAACAGCGGGGACTGGAGCCCGGAGAGTTTGTCGGCGACGGCGTCGACGAGTTTGCGCAGTTCCTCGGCGGCCGAGCCCGGCGGCGGGCCGTGCTGGGCGCGGCGGCGGGTCTTCTCCTGCGCGAGGTCCTCGGCACAGGCCGTCGCCCACGCGTCGTCGTCGGTGGCGTGTGCCTCTTCGACGCGCACCTCGTCGGCCGTCTCCTCCTGAGCGGCGTCGGATGTGGGGCGCTCTTCGCTCATGGCGGACTCCTGCCTAGCGTTTTCGTGCCTTCGACGTTACCCGAACGGAGGTACCCCGTTCACCGTCTCCGGCGCCCCTTGTCGCGATGCGGTCACTTCTCGCGCGGCCACAGCCCGGGATCGGGCGTGAAGCGGACGCGCAGCTCGCCCTCGCGCAGTGCCGCGCCCGCCACCGTGCAGCGGCGCAGCGCCGAGGGGAGCGGGACGATCCTGCGGAACTGGCCGACGGTGACGACGAGTTCGTCTCCGCGCCGGATGAGGTCGAGTTCGTCGCGTATCGCGCCGGGCAGCGGAATGTGCCAGACGAGCACGCCGTCGTCGACGAGGTGGTCGGTGACGGGCCACTCGACAGGGGTGGGCGCGGTGTTGACGCCGGGCACGGGAAGCGCGGCGAGGTCGTCGGTGCCGCGCGGGTCGTGGCCGCGGTGCGGGACCTCGTGCAGGTCGTACGTCTCCTGCCACTCGTCCAGCGCCTTGCGCTGCTGGACCGCGAGGGCCGCCAGCCAGGCGTCGTTGGTGGCGCCGGGCAGCACCCGGCTCGCGACCAGGCTGTCGACGGGCAGGCCGCGCAGGGCGAGGGCGGTGGCGGCGGTGCGGACGGCGTCGGCGCCGGCCGGTCCCGGCTCGGCGACCAGCCGTACGGTCGTGGCGCGGTCCTCGACGACGGCCTGTACGGCGGCCAGCTCGAGGTCCCAGCGCGCCGCCGTCTCGTACAGCCACTCGGCGGGCATGGGCACGCCCGCGAGCCGGCCGAGGACGGGGCGCAGGGCGCGCGCCGCTTGGCGTTCCGGCGGGAGCAGACGGCGCAGGTAGCGGCGGAGTTCCTCGGGCAGGGCGAGGAGGGCGAGGGCCTGGGGGGCCGGGGGGAGGTCCACGACGAGCAGGCCGTACGTCTCCGACAGCGCGGCGTCGCGCAGGGCGCGCAGCAGGGCGAGTTCCTCGGCGCCGGGGAGCGGGGTGACTTCCTCGGCGTCCAGTCGGGAGGCGCCGAGGAGGTCGAGGGCGGTGGTGGCGCGACGCTGGAACGCGGTGAGGTCGTCGCGGAAGCGGGCGGCGGCGTCGGGGCGCCAGGCCGTCAGACCGGGGGCGGCCTCTACGGGGTCCGGGCCGGTGGGGACGCCGAGGACGGCTCCGAGGGTGTCGGTGCGGTCGGCGGTGAGCACCAGGGTGCGGGTGCCCTCGCGGGCCGCCTGCAGCGCGGTGGCCGCGGCGACGGTGGTACGGCCGGTGCCGCCTTGGCCGGTGATCAGGATGGTGCGCATGAGGGTGAACGCTACCGGTGCCCCGCCGCGGGGACGGACCGCGCTCCCCCCGTCACCCGGGGGTCCGGTGCCGGTCCGGTGCCTGCGGGCCGGTGGGTGCGGGCCGGTGGGTGGGTCGGGGCCGTGCCGGTACATCCCAGTCCGTCGCCGCTGGATCAGACGTGGGCTACCTGTGCGAACTGCTGCTCGATC
>NZ_JBHWVI010000412.1:0-3163 GCF_042737005.1 Streptomyces sp. NPDC060027 | reverse complement strand
GCCCCTTCGGGGCGCGGGGCCGCGGCATGTCTGGGTTCAGACGTCGCCGAGGAACCCCGGGTCCACCTTGTCCAGTTTCAGGCCGAAGTCCCGGTGCAGGGCGAGAAGTTCGGCCAGCGGCACCGCTCGGCGGCTCGTCGACATGAGGTCGCGCCGTGCCTCCGCCGACCACAGGAACGGCACCACGGACAGCCCCTGCGTGCCGGTCAGGGCGCCGGACTCCGCCCGCCAGCCCGGCCATCGCAGCGTGTCGTAGAAGTGGTCCGTGCCCTCGCGGAGGAGCCACTGGAGCCAGGCCCCGTGGCCCACTTCGAGCGCCTCCCACTTCAGGGAGTCCGGCGCGAAGTACACGACCTCGCCGGGATGCCCGGGGCGGCCCACCGCCTCCGGGTCGGCGCCGTTGAGGACGAACACCCCGCCCAGCACGTCGTGGCCGACGACGAGCCCGCCGTCCCGGGGGCGCCAGGCCGGATCGAACCACTCGGGGAACTCGTTGACCTCGGCCAGCGAGGGAAGGTCCGTCGAGCCGCCGGGCAGGCCCGCGGTCGGGTCCTCGGCCGGGCTGCCGTAGATCCGCAGCCATCCGCTGTCCAGCACCACCCCACCGCAGTTGAGCACCATCCCGCCCAGCCAGGACCGCGCCGTGATCTGCAGTTGCAGCAGGCTGGCGCGGCCCAGGTCGGGGTCCACCGGGAGGACTTCCATGGACACCCCGCTGGCGGCGAGCGCCTTGGACAGCAGGGGCCAGGCAGGGTCCTCGACGTCGGTCAGCTCGCTCAGCTCTCGCATGGCTTCCCTGCGCTGTGGGTTGACTGTCCGGAGTGCGTTCGGTGCGCTCAGTAGGCCATCGTGCGCTCACGGCGCACGGAATACGCCACGAATCCGGCACCGAGGCCGAGGAAGAGCGTGCCGCCGACGAGATACGGCGTCGTATCTATGCTGCCGGTGTCGGCGAGCAGGGTCTGATCACCGTCGGACTCCGGGTCCGGCGCGGTGGCCGACTCCGTGGAGATCCGTGTCGCGGTGGTGCCTGCCGGTGCGGACGCAGGCATCGACCCGCTCGGTGTGGGTACGTCCTGGGTCGCGTTGGCGGACGGGACGAACCAGAGGGCACCCAGGAGGGTCCCCGCTGCGGTGGCGGTCAGCAACGATCGACGTGCGGCGGACACGAAATATCGATCCCCTTGTGGCGCTGGCGAATTGGCCGTGTGGGGCGATGCTAATGAAAGGCGCGGGTCGTGGGAAAGTCGCGCATCGCGTGGGCCGTACGCTCCCTCTCATGAGTACCCCTGAGACATCACGGTTTGTCCGGCTTCGGGTCGAACTGGTGCTGGAGATCGACGACGCCGACGCCGTCACCAAGGCCGCGCTGCGCCGGATCGGCGAGGACGCGGCCATGCCGGCCGACGAACGGTCGCACGCCGAGGGCGCGGTGACGGAAGACACGGCCGAGGCCCTCGCCTATCTCGTCGACCCGTTCGACCTGGTCAGCGAGGTGCCGGGGATCGAGCTCGCCCAGGCGTCCTGGAGCAGCGAGCCCATCGACTACGACCCCGATTCGCCGGATTGGGACCTCGACGAGGATGATGCTGACGAGGACGACGAGGAAGACGTACGCGGCTGACGCGGCTTGGGAAATCAGTGACCCCGGTCGGCAACCGCCGCCCGGGGTTTCCTCGTCTCCGGAGACGCACAGGCCGCCTCGTGTCACTCCCGTCCCGTTCGCTCGTACGTGGCGTGGACCACACTTTCGCGAGAAGTGGAACGGGGTGAACCGGTCTTGGCGTTGGAGATTCTTACGGGACTCTCGTGTCTTTTCGGGATTCGGCAACGATGGAGAAGCGTGTGATGACGAACAGTAAGCGGCGCAAGCGTCTGATGACCGCGTCCGCACTGCTCGGCGGGGTGCTGGTGCTCTCTGCGTGCAGCGGAGGCAACGACAAGGCCAGCACATCGGACGGCGGCGACAGCACGTCGGCGGCCAAGGTCGACGAGGCGGCGGCCAAGAAGACCTCCGAGGCCCAGATCAAGATCACGCCCAAGGACGGCTCCGACAACGCCTCGATCAACAACGGCACGGCGGTCACGGTCAGCAAGGGCTCGCTCACGTCCGTCACGATGAAGACCGCGTCCGGCACCGCCGTCGCCGGTCAGATATCCGCGGACAAGAAGAGCTGGAAGCCCCTCAACCGGCTGGAACGCGCCACCACGTACAAGATCGCCGCCGAGGCCGCCGACTCCGAGGGCCGCACCGCCCACGAGAACGCGTCGTTCACGACGGTCTCCCCGTCCAACAGCTTCATCGGCAACTTCACGCCGGAGGACGGTTCCACCGTCGGCGTCGGCATGCCGGTCTCGATCAACTTCGACAAGGCGATCACCAACAAGGCCGAGGTGCAGAAGGGGATCTCCGTCGCCTCCAGCAGCGGCCAGGAGGTCGTCGGGCACTGGTTCAACGCCAACCGCCTGGACTTCCGTCCCGAGAACTACTGGACCGGCGGCTCCACCGTCACCCTGAAGCTGAACCTCGACGGCGTCGAGGGTGCGAACGGTGTCTACGGCGTGCAGCAGAAGACGGTCACGTTCAAGATCGGCCGCAACCAGGTCTCCATCGTCGACGCCCAGACCAAGACGATGAAGGTCACGCAGGACGGCAAGACGATCAAGACCATCCCGATCTCCGCCGGTTCGCCCGAGAACAAGACCTACCAGGGCCAGATGGTCATCTCCGAGAAGTTCAAGGAGACCCGGATGGACGGCTCGACGGTCGGCTTCAAGAAGGACGACGGCAAGGGCGAGTACGACATCAAGGACGTGCCGCACGCCATGCGGCTGTCGAACTCCGGCACCTTCATCCACGGCAACTACTGGGGCGCGAAGTCCATCTTCGGCTCCGTCAACACCAGCCACGGCTGTGTCGGTCTGTCCGACACCAAGGGTGCCAAGGACGCGAACACGCCCGCCGCGTGGTTCTACGACAATACGCTGCTCGGTGACGTCGTGGTCGTCAAGAACACCGGCGACAAGACCATCGCCCCGGACAACGGCCTCAACGGCTGGAACCTCGACTGGGCGGCCTGGAAGGCCGGTTCGGCCGTCTGATCCCGAGGCACGACCCGACGGTCCTGGACCGAGACACGACTCGACGCCGATGCGGCGGTGG
>NZ_JBHWVI010000411.1:0-3166 GCF_042737005.1 Streptomyces sp. NPDC060027 | reverse complement strand
GTCGGCCTTTCTGGAGGCGGTGCAGTTACGGGGTGGCAGCCGTGCGGCTGGGGGGCGGTGTCCGCGCTCAGGGTGGTGATGACGGCTTGCTGGAGGCGGGGGCGGACGTGGGCGTAGACGGCAGCGGTGACGCCGATGTGAGCGTGCCCGAGGAGTTCCTTGATGCCGACGAGGTCGACGCCCTGTTCCAGAAGCAGGGTGACGGTCGAGTGCCGCAGGTCGTGAAACCGGCGGCGAAGTCCTGCGCGGTTGAGGAGTCGGCTGAAGCTACGGGTGAGGTTGGCGGGTTCGAGAGGGCTGCCGGTGGGGGTGGTGAACACGTGGCCGTTGTCCGACCAGCTCGTGCCCGCGGGGCCTGGAGGCTTCCTCGGTGTCCAGGCCGCGTGCGTGCAGGGCGTGGATGCTGGTGCGGATGTCGCCGACGAAGTTCATGTAGGTGCGGACCTCGGCGGGGCCGACGAGGGGACCGTGTCCGGGGACGACGATGTGCGGGTCGAGGTCGAGGATGTGCTGGCAGGCGTAGATGACGCCGTTGAGCGGGCCGGCCCAGTGCACGGGGACATCGCCGATGAAGAGCACGTCGCCGGGCGCACACGACGCTGCTGTCTGGGATGTGCACGATCAGGTCGCCGGCAGTGTCGGGACCGACCTCGATCAACTCAACGGCAGTGGAGCCGACTCGAAGCTCTGGCCCGCAACCGGCTCAAGCGCCTCCAGTACCGGCCCCACACCCTCGACGGCTTCATAGCCGGTACCGGCCTGACCCTCGTCGATCCAGCGTCACCTTGACGAGCCGAAAGTCAGTAACAAACCACCGTTAATCCAATTCCTCGTCGCGGAGCAGTCGGCGGCCGAGGTCATCGGCCCATTCCTGGGCCCAGGCCATCAGCTCGTCGATCAGTTCGGGGGTCGCACCGTATGCCTCGAGTTCGGCGTCATCGAGCCAGGCGACGGCGGTCAGCCGGGTCTGGAGAGACTCCAGGTCGAAGCGCTCGCGGGCATGGCGGCGGCCGAATTCCTCAAGGTCGGTCGTGGGCCATCGGCGCGAGGCGGCGAAGACATCCAGGGCGTCGCGAGCCACGCCCCGCTCGGCCAGCGCGCGGACCTTCGTGCCGATCACGTCTTCCTCAGCGAGCACGGGTCCGTAGGCGCAGGAGACGGTCGGCTGGGTGAACACTTCCTTCAGGACGTCCACCTCGCACGTCTCCTGGGATCCGGAGCGGGTGTCGGTGACGTTGAGGCGTGCGGAGAGTGGGGCGGCTTCGATCACTTCGAGCTGCCAGCCGCGTTCGGTGAGCCCGTCGGTGAGGGTGTGGACGATCTCGTCCATCGGTGCAGGGTTCTCAGTGGCGACGTCGAGGTCCTGGCTCGGGCGTGCGAGGAGTTCGTGGGCCTGGACGGCGTAGCCGCCGGTGATCACCAGGGGGTACGGGGAGCCGATGGCCAGGACGTCCGCCAGGAGGCGGGCGTGCAGGTCGGGGAGTCTCACGCGGCCGCCGGACCCTGGCGGGTGCGCCGTCGCCGGGCCGGAGGCTGATCGGGAGGTACGTCGGCCAGAGCCCGCAGCTCCGAAAACCGGTCCTCCCATACACTCCGGATGGTGGTCGAGACCAGGGTTCGCAAGGTAGGCCACGACCGCAGGAGGATGTCGCGGTTTAGGAGAGCAGACAGGTCCTTGCGCATGCCCTCGGCCAGGACGGTGCGGTACAGGCTCATTCGCTGACGTTCGTTGGCGAGGTCGAAGACCCGCAGCCCGGACCAGACCACGGTGGCGGGTGGTTCCGCGACTCCCTCTGCCGGCCCGCGCAGCTCATCCAGCGAATCCGGCAACCGTCGCCGAAACTTCTCCCGGTATAGCTCCAGGTCCGTGTCGCCGGAACCCACGTTCACAACGGCACCACCGATGGGGGACGACGCGGGGACCGGGTACTGCGGGGTGGCGGCCATGCCCCCAATTATGACGGCTACCGCCCGGTGCCGTGCGGCAACACCATGTTCCAGCTCGTGACGCCCTTCACTCCCGGTGCCTCGGCACACTTGCGACTGTCGTCCAGGCCGTTCCTGAAGTTGATCTCTCCGGCTCTCCTTGGGATACCTCCGGGTACGCGCCGGAGCTCGCGACGATAGGAGCGCGCAGCACTGGGGCAACGAGTCAGCCCCTGCGCTGCTGGACGGCCCGTACGATGGCGCCTCGTGTCGGTTCTCATTCGCCGTGTCAACTGATGAGACACGCTTTCAGGCCGAGCCGAGTTCGCGCTGCCAGAAGTCGTAGAAGCTGCGCAGCACCGCGTTGCTGTGGCGGATGGTCCGCGGTTTGTAGCGGTCGTCCAGGTACGTCTTCTTCGTGATCGGATTCGTGGTGCCCGCCGTCGACGCGGAATATGTACGTGCCGACCTGCGCGGCTTCGTCGTGGCCCGGAGCCACAGGACGAAGTCCCGCACCTCCGCCGAGGTCGCACGATGCCACTCGACATCGACCACCCGCAGCCACCGCCACCAGCGCAGCAGGTCGTAGGCGTAGCTGCGCACGCTGCCGGTCCGGTTGTCCTGGGAGATGAAGTTGATCAGGAACCTGCGGACTGGTTGAACGACCTTGCCCTTCTCATCGAAAACAGCCAGGGCACGACACCTGGCCACCCGCCCTTACCGGGGGAGCTGGATGGCGCGGACATCACGGGATTGCTCGTTCAACTCCGTTGCGCTCCTTCGCTCTCGGATGGCGCAACGTCTACCGGCTAGACCGAGCGGGGGATGTACTCCCGTTCGGCGTGTCTCACCGTCCGGTCAAGGACTCTTCTCCGCGATGGCCGACGCGATCAACGCGACCGAACCACCCCCGCCTGCGCGGGGACCAGGGCCATAGGCCGACGCTGGAGGACGAGCTCGGTGGCCCCGTTTCCAGCGTCGGTGAGGGCACGGATGTGGGACAGCCGGGTTTGAGTCCCTGGCTGGCATGGTCAAGCCGCAGTAGTCCCGAACCGCTGCTTCCGCCGGAGAAGTGTGACTCTGGGGTGGGGACTGTGGGGCTGGGGTGGAAGTGAGCGGTCGCAGCCGTCGCCCGTCCCGCACTGGCTTGCCAGCAGGGCTGAGTCAGGACCACGCTTCGTCTTGACCTCGGTCTGCTCGGATGGCTCGCCGGCGGCGCTCGAAGTCGGGCAGGTCCGGC
>NZ_JBHWVI010000410.1:0-3259 GCF_042737005.1 Streptomyces sp. NPDC060027 | reverse complement strand
CCGTACGACGATTGGGCCCACCAACCGCGGGAGGTGGGCCCCATCGTCGTACGGGCTACGCGGCCGGCTGGGCCAGCCACCCCGGCAGCGCGTCGAAGTCGTCCTGGCCGAGGGCCAGCAGCATGGCGTCCGCGGGCGTCGGCTCGAACGGCTGCCGCAGCAACGGCATTTGAGCCTGCTCCGGAGTACGGTCCGCCTTACGGTGATTGTCCTCCGCGCAGGAGGCCACCGTGTTCAGCCATGAGTCCTGACCGCCCTGGGCACGCGGGACCACGTGGTCCACGGTCGTGGCCCGGCGTCCGCAGTAGGCGCACCGGTGCCGGTCACGTACCAGCACCCCCCGCCTCGACCACGGCGCTTGTCTTCGAAACGGCACGCGGACGTAGCGGCAGAGCCTGATCACCCGGGGCACGGGTATGTCCAGGGCGGCTCCGCGCATGCGCAGTTCGGGGTGGGCCTGCTCGACGACGGCCTTGTCCGTCAGCACCAGAACGACGGCTCGGTTCAACGTCACCGTCGACAACGGCTCAAAGCTCGCGTTCAGTACCAGCGTGTCCCGCATCCAGCCCACCTCCTATGCGCACCGGCCCACCCAACGGCGGGCTGGGATCAACTCTGGCCGGGCACGCCGAGATGGACAACGCAATAAAAAATGCCCGCCCCTGATCACTTCCAAGACCAGAGGCGGGCAAACGTTCTGTGAACGTCAGTCTTCCGCGGGAGCCGCGTACTCGCCGATCAGCTGGGCGCGCGCCAGCGTGTGGAACCGCAGATTGAAGCCGATCACGGCGGGAGAGACATCCGCGTCGGGGCCGAGCTTCTCCTGATCCACGGCGTACACCGTGAACACGTACCGGTGCGCGGGATCCCCGGCCGGCGGCGCGGCGCCGCCGAAGTCCCGGGACCCGTAGTCGTTGCGCACCTGGACGGCACCGTCGGGCAGACCCTCGAACTTGCCGCTGCCCGCGCCCGTCGGCAGCTCCGTCACCGAGGCCGGGATGTCGAACACGACCCAGTGCCAGAATCCGCTGCCCGTCGGGGCGTCCGGATCGAAGCACGTCACGGCGAAGCTCTTGGCCTCCGGCGGGAAACCCTCCCAGCTCAGCTGCGGGGAGGTGTTCCCGGCCGCGTGAACCTGAGCGTCCTTCAGTACCGCGCCCGGCTCGACGTCCTCACTGGTGACCGTGAACGCCGGCACCGGCGGATGGAAGTCGTGCGGGAGCGGCGGCCTCTTGAGCTCGGTCACGTCAGTACCTCCTGGAACGGCGGAATCTCTGCTCCGAGCCTAGAACCAGCTGCGCTTGCTGCCGACCTCCGACAGCCACTGGTTCAGGTAGGCGGCCCAGTCCGTGCCCTGGAAGTCGTGCAGACCCACCTGGAAGGAACGGAACGAGTCGCTGCCCTCGCTGAAGAGGCCCGGCTTCTTGTCCATCTCCAGGATGACGTCCATCGCACGGTCGTCCGCGACGAAGCTCAGCTCCACCTGGTTCAGCCCGCGGTACTGCGACGGCGGGTAGAACTCGATCTCCTGGTAGAACGGCAGCCGCTGACGCGTGCCCCGGATCTGGCCGCGCTCCATGTCCGCGTTCTTGAAGCGGAAGCCCAGCTGGATGAAGGCGTCGAGAATCGCCTTCTGCGCCGGCAGCGGGTGCACATTGATCGGGTCGAGGTCACCCGAGTCGATCGCGCGGGCGATCTCCAGCTCGGTGGTCACCCCGATGTGCATGCCCCGCAGGCTCTGCCCGTCGATCGTGGTGATCGGCGTCTCCCACGGAATCTCGAGCCCGAACGGGACCGAGTGCACGGCACCGGCCTGCAGCTCGAAGGCCCCGCCGAGCCGCAGCTTCGTGAACTCGATGTCCTGCTTGTACTCCTGGTCGTCGTGTCCCTCGACCTCGACCTTGGCCTGCAGACCGACCGACAGACCCTCGATCGACTGGTTGACCGAGCCGCCCTGGATCCGCACCTCACCCTGGACGACGCCGCCCGGAACGGTGTTGGCCTCGGTCAGCACCGTCTCGACCGAAGCCCCACCGGCCCCCATGCTCGCAAGCAGCCGCTTGAACCCCATGTCGTCACTTCCTCCCCAGGCGAAACGCCTGTTCCGTCCTGTGTCCGTATGGATCCCTTGATCCCTACAAACGCGATCCGGCCCCGACCGGTTCCGCGTCCTCACCCTTACAAGGGAGAGGACGCCTGACCACCCCGCCGACAAGCATCCGTCCGGACCACTCCGTACCGCTCCGGACTCCTCCGCAGCGGCGGGACGGCTGGACTACGCTCGTACGCCATGATCGCGGCCCCTGACCGTACGCCCCTGACGCGGGACTTCTTCGACCGCCCCGTGCTGGACGTCGCCCCCGACCTCCTGGGGCGCGTCCTCGTACGCGCCACCCCGGACGGTCCGATCGAACTGCGCCTCACGGAGGTCGAGGCCTACGACGGTCCCGATGACCCCGGTTCGCACGCCTACCGCGGCCGCACGGCCCGCAACGGCGTGATGTTCGGCCCGCCCGGTCATGTGTACGTCTACTTCACCTACGGCATGTGGCACTGCATGAACCTGGTGTGCGGTCCGGAAGGCAGGCCCAGCGGGGTCCTGCTCCGGGCGGGAGAGGTCACCGAGGGCGCTGACCTCGCCCGCAAACGTCGACTCTCGGCCCGAAACGACAAGGAACTGGCCAAAGGGCCGGCACGCCTCGCGACGGCACTCGGGGTGGACCGGTCGCTCGACGGCGTGGACGCCTGCGGTCCCCAGGGCTCGCCCCTGACCCTGCTCAGCGGTACGCCCGTCCCCTCCGACCAGGTACGCAACGGACCACGCACCGGAGTCTCCGGCGACGGAGGCGTCCACCCCTGGCGTTTCTGGGCCGCCAACGACCCCACCGTGAGCCCCTATCGAGCCCATGCGCCCCGCCGCCGCTCAACTTGACGCGCCCCTGGGGGGTCCGTAATGTAGCCCGAGCCGCTTGAACCGGTTACGGCGTTCAGCCAGCAGCCGAGAGCGGCCAACCCACTACCTACCACTTCCCCGCAGCGGGGGCTTATTCGGCGTGCCTGCATGCCTGAATTCGAACCCGCGGAACTCGATTATGAGTCGCCGAGGGAATCGGCTAACGTAGTGAATGTCGAAAGGCCGCGAAACGCGAAAGCGCTAAAAGGCCCGAAGACAAGCCCCGCTGACTGGGAGTCAGGCCCGAAAGGATCTGATAGAGTCGGACTCGCCGGAAAGGGAAACGCGGAAGCGGGAACCTGGAAA
>NZ_JBHWVI010000409.1:0-3355 GCF_042737005.1 Streptomyces sp. NPDC060027 | reverse complement strand
GGTGGCGGTCCCGGTGGCCTTCACCAGGCGCGGTACGAACACCTCCCCGTCGACCACCGCGAACTGCGGCTCACCGGAAGCGAGCACGGCGGGCAGCACACCGACCGCCTCATCGGTGTCCTCGGCCTCCACCAGCACGATCCGGTCCGGGTTCTCCGACTGCGCTGACCGCACGAGCCCCCACACCGCAGCATGAGCCAGATCGCCCGGACGCGTCACCAGCACCAGACACCCCGGACGCTCCTCCGCCAACCACCACTGCACCAACCCCAGAACCTCACTCGCAATGCGGTGCACGCGGTCGGCGGTCTCCGTACCGGACCCCGCCGGGCACGGAACGACGGTGACCACCGCGACATCGGGAAGGGCCGGCTCGGCGGGCAGAGCGGCCGGATCCGAGTAGCTCCGTACGTCGAGGCCGACGGCAGCGTCAGTCTCCGTGAGGGCCGCGGGCTGCCATACGAGGCGGAACAGCGAGTCGTCGGCACGCCTGCCGGAGCCGCCCGCCACGAGCAGTTGCTCGCGCGACACCGGCCGCAGCGACAGTGAGCCGACCGTGGCCACCAGACCGCCCGAGGCGTCGGCCACGGTCAGCGACACCGCGTCCGTACCCGTGCGAGAGACCTTGACCCGCAGCGCCGTCGCCCCTGCGGCACGCACACCCACCTCGGACCAGGCGAAGGGCAGCAGCGGCCCGTCGACGACGGGGCCGAGCCCGCCCGCGCCGATCGCGTGCAGCGCCGCGTCCAGCAGCGCCGGATGAACGGCGAACGCGCCCGCCTCCGTGCCCTCGGGGAGGGTGACCTCGGCGAGAACGTCGTTCCCGCTGCGCCACACCGACCGCAGGCCCCGGAAGACCGGGCCGTAGCGCAGGCCGAGTCCGTCCAGGCCCTCGTAGAACCCGGTCAGGTCGACGGCCTCGGCGCCCGCCGGCGGCCACGCGCCGAGGTCTGCACCGTGCGGCGGCTCGGGCAGCGCGTCCGTCAGGGAGCCGACCGCGTGCCGCACCCACGGCGCGCCGTCCGGGGCATCCTCCCGTCGCGAGTGCACGCTCAGCGCGCGCCTGCCCGGCTCCTCCTCGGCCCCGACCCACACCTGCACGGCCACACCGCCGCGGTCCGGGACGATCAGCGGTGCTTCCAGTGTCAGTTCCTCGACCTGTGCACAACCGGCCTCGTCGCCCGCACGCACCGCCAGCTCCACGAGCGCCGTACCCGGCAGCAGCACGCTGTCCATGACCGTGTGGTCGGCGAGCCAGGGGTGCGTCCTGAGCGAGAGCCGCCCGGTGACCAGGAACCCGTCGGCGCCGGGCAGTGCGACCGCCGCACCGGCCAACGGGTGCTCCGCCGCACCCAGCCCGAGTCCGGTGGCGGCGGCGCTGCCGGTGAACTCCTCGGGCGCATCCAGCCAGTAGCGCTCGTACTGGAAGGCGTAGGTCGGCAGGTCGACGCGGTGGGCGCCGGGGAAGAGCGCCTGCCAGTCCGGGGAGACGCCATGAGCGTGCAGTTCGGCGAGCGCGGTGACGACGGCCTGCGGCTCGGGGCGGTCGGCGCGCAGCAGCGGGACAGTGACGATGTCCGCGTCGAGGCAGCCTTCGGCAAGGGCGCTGAGGACGCCGCCGGGGCCGATCTCCACGAAGGTCGTCACGCCCAGCTCGTGGAGAGTCCGGACGCCGTCGGCGAAGCGGACCGCCTCACGGACGTGCCGGACCCAGTACTCGGCCGTGTACGGCTCGGCCAGGCGGCCGGTGAGGTTCGAGACCACCGGGATCTGCGGCTCGTCGAAGGCCAGACCGCCGACGACCTGCGCGAACTCCTCCAGCATCGGGTCCATCAACGGCGAATGGAACGCGTGACTGACCTTCAGACGGGACGTCCTACGACCCTGCTCCCGGAAGGCCTCACCTATGGCGACCACCACGTCCTCGGCCCCGGAGACAACGACCGACCGAGGCCCGTTGATCGCCGCGATCCCGACCTCGTCGGTCAGGTAGGGCAGTACCTCGTCCTCGGTCGCCTGGACCGCGACCATCGCCCCGCCGACGGGCAGGGCCTGCATCAAAACTGCCCGCGCCGACACCAGCCTCGCCGCATCCCCGAGCGACAACACACCAGCCACGTGCACGGCCGCGATCTCACCGACCGAGTGACCGGCCACGTAGTCCGGGTGGATGCCCCACGATTCGAGAAGCCGGAACAGGGCGACCTCGACGGCGAAGAGCGCGGGCTGCGTCGAACCCGTCTGGTTGAGCTCTTCCGAGTCGACGCCGACCGGCACGTCCAGAAGCGCGCACACCTCGTCGTACGCCGCCGCGAACACGGGGTACGCCGCGTACAGTTCACGCCCCATGCCGACCCGCTGCGAACCCTGACCCGAGAACAAGAACCCGACCTTGCCGCTGGTGCCCGGTTCACCCAGGAGGACCCGGTTGGACGGAGACCCTGCGGCCAGCGCACGGAGCCCTTCCAGGAATGCATCCCGGTGCTCCCCCACCACGGCGGCCCGGTGCTCCATGGCCGAGCGTGTGGTGGCGAGCGAGAACCCGATGTCGGCCGCCTGCAGGTCCGTGGCCGTAGCCGTCGCCAGGGACAGCAGACGCTCCGCCTGTGCCCGCAGCGCCGCCTCCGTCCTGCCGGACAGCACCCACGGTACGACCGCGCCGGTGTCGGACACGGGCGGCAACTCCGCAGAGGCAGGCGCCTGTTCGACGATCACGTGGGCGTTGGTGCCGCTGATGCCGAAGGACGACACGGCGGCGCGGCGCGGCACGTCGGTCACCGGCCACTCCACGGCCTCGGTGAGCAGCCGGACCTCACCGGCCGACCAGTCCACGTGCGGCGTCGGCTCGTCCACGTGCAGGGTCTGCGGCAGCACGCCGTGCCGCATCGCCATGACCATCTTGATCACACCACCGACACCGGCCGCGGCCTGGGCGTGGCCGATGTTCGACTTCAGTGAGCCCAGCCACAACGGCCGCTCCTCCGACCGCTCCTGACCGTACGTGGCGATCAGCGCCTGCGCCTCGATCGGATCACCGAGCTTCGTACCCGTACCGTGCGCCTCCACCGCATCGACCTGCTCCGAAGACAGACCCGCATTGGCCAGCGCCTGCCGGATCACCCGCTGCTGCGCCGGACCGTTCGGAGCCGTCAGACCGTTCGACGCGCCGTCCTGGTTCACCGCCGTACCGCGAACGACCGCCAGCACCTTGTGCCCGTTGCGCCGGGCGTCGGACAACCGCTCCACCAGCAGCATGCCCGCGCCCTCGGCCCAGCCCGTACCGTCCGCACCGGCCGCGAACGCCTTGCACCGGCCGTCCGCCGACAAGCCCCGCTGACGGCTGAACTCCACGAAC
>NZ_JBHWVI010000408.1:0-3400 GCF_042737005.1 Streptomyces sp. NPDC060027 | reverse complement strand
CCGGGGGTCAGGCGTCCCTGCGCTGCAGCAGTACGGCCGCGACGGCCAGCAGGGCGGCCGTCCACAGCGCGAGCACACCGAGGCCCTGCCAGGGCCCCAGCACGTCGCCGGTGCGGGGGTGCTGCTGGGTGATCAGGTATCCGGCCTCGGTGGGGAGGTAGCCGTGGATGTGCTCGCCCACGCTGCCGGGCAGCAGCTTGGCCATCGGGGCGATCACCAGGACGAAGGCGATGACGCCGGTGATGCTCGCCGCGGTGTGCCGGATGATCGCGCCGACCGCGAGCGCGAACAGGCCCAGCAGGGACAGGTAGAGGCCGCAGCCGACGACGGCCCGCAGGACCCCCGGGTCGCCGATCGCGACCGGCGCCTTGCTGTGCAGGATCGGCGCGCCGATGAAGAAGGAGCCGAACGCGGTCAGTTCGCCCACGGCCAGCACCAGCAGCCCGAAGACCGCGCCCTTGGCCGCCAGCACCGGCACCCGCTTGGGCACCGCGAGCAGGCTGGCACGGATCATGCCGGTGGAGTACTCGGAGGCGATGACCATCGTGCCCAGCACACAGATCGCGAGCTGGCTGAGCAGGATGCCGCTGCCCAGGATGGTGCCGGTCGGATCGAGGCGCATCGCGGCCTGCTGGGAGGCATCGCTCTTGTCCCAGTTCGCGACGCCCATCTCCATGAACAGCACGGTGAAGACGAGGGTGAGCACGACCAGGATGGCCAGCGACCAGACGGTGGAGCGGACCGAGCGGATCTTGGTCCACTCGGAGAGCATCAGCCGCCCGAAGCTCGGCCGGTGCGCTGCGGCGGCTGTGCGCGCGGGGGCGCTCAGGGTGGTCACTTCACGCCTCCGGCGGTGGGTGCGACGGCGTCGTACTCGACGGCGTCCCGGGTCAGTTCCATGAAGGCGTCCTCGAGCGATCCGCGCCGGGTCGACAACTCGTGCAGGACCAGGCCGCTAGCGGCGGCGATCTCGGCGATGCGCGGGGCCTCGACCCCGCTGACGTCCAGGTCGCCGTCGCCGGTGCGGGCGACGGTGGCGCCCTCGGCCCGCAGCAGCGTCACCAGCCGCGCCCCGTCAGGGGTCTTGACCAGGACGGACTGCTCGGTGCTGCGCTCGATGAACTCGCTCGTGGAGCAGTCGGCGACCAGCCGGCCGCGGCCGATGACGATGAGATGGTCGGCGGTGACGGCCATCTCGTTCATCAGATGGCTCGAGACGAAGACGGTACGGCCCTCCGCCGCGAGCGACTTCATCAGATTCCGGATCCACACGATGCCCTCGGGGTCGAGACCGTTGACCGGCTCGTCCAGCACCAGCACCGCGGGATCGCCCAGCAGCGCCGCCGCGATGCCCAGCCGCTGCCCCATGCCCAGCGAGAAGCCGCCCGCCCGCTTGCGGGCCACCGCGGCCAGCCCGACCCGCTCGATGACCTCCTCGACCCGGCGCCTGCCCAGACCCTGCGTCTGGGCCAGGCACAGCAGATGGTCGTAGGCGCTGCGGCCGGTGTGGACCGCGCGCGCCTCCAGCAGCGCGCCGACCGTCTGCAGGGGCTGCGCGAGATCGCGGTAGCGCACACCGTCGACGGTGGCCTCGCCGGCGTCGGGCCGGTCCAGTCCCAGCAGCAGCCGCATGGTGGTGGACTTGCCTGCGCCGTTGGGGCCCAGGAAGCCGGTGACCCGGCCGGGCTCGACCGTGAACGACAGGTCGTTCACGGCGGTCTTGTCGCCGTAGCGTTTGGTGAGGTTCTTGGCCTCGATCATGGTCACCTCGGTTGAATGGCCTGCGAGAGTTTCGCCGGGGAAAAGAACACTCCCCACCCGCCTGTGGTATCAGGAGTTCTATTCCGTTCAGTAGTCGCAGACCGTCCCGGTCCTGAACGATGGCCTCCGCTTCACCCCGTGGTTATTTTGGCAGCGATGACCGTCCGCTGAAGCGCCTGTTTCATCTGCTTACTTTCCTCGGTTGAACCCGCAAACCCATGAGGGTGGCCATGAATTCAGTCACGAACGAACCGGCCGGCACCGGCCGGCGCCCGGTGATCGGGATCTGCGCGCGGACCGCGCCGGTCACGCTCCAGGGCAGCGACCTGGCCGTCAGCCTCGCCCTCCAGTCGCACGTGGCCTTCCTGTCCGAGGCGGGCTGCACACCGCTGCTGCTCCCGCTGCTGCCCGGCGCGGCGGACCTGGCGGAGCGGCTCGACGGACTGCTGATCCCGGGCGGCCCCGATCTCGATCCCGGGCTCTACGGCCAGGACCCGCACCCGGCGACCCGGGCGATGAGCCCGGACGCCGACCGCGTCGAACTGGCGCTGGCCAGGAGGGCACTTGACGCCCGCCTGCCGGTCCTGGCGATCTGCCGGGGCATGCAGCTGCTCAACGTGCTGCACGGGGGCACCCTCGAGCAGCACCTGCCGGACACCACGGGCGACGACGGCCACCGGCCGCGGACCGCGTCCTTCACCCTCGGCCGCCATCCGCTCAAGCTCCGGCCGGACAGCCGGATCGCGGCCGTCCTGGACGAGGACGAGCCGCGGACCGCCTGCCACCACCACCAGGCCGTCGGCCGGCTCGGCGCCGGCCTCACCGCCACCGGATGGGCCGGTGACGGGATCGTCGAGGCCGTCGAAGTCACGGACCACCCCTTCGCGGTCGGTGTGCAATGGGAATGCGGGCAGACGCCCGACAGGCGACTTCATGAGGCACTTGCCCAAGCCGCCGGACGCCCGAAGAATTAGCGGACCGCCGAAATCTTGTCGTCGCGGAAAAGCGCGGCCCCGAGGGCAGAGCCTTTTCCGGTCTTTTTCCGATCCCTGTGCGAAGGAGAATGAAAGATGCCGCCGCGGATGCCCAACCCGTCGCTGGTCGTTCCCGATGTCCTGCCGCCCATGCGCGCCCTGGTCAAGGCCGTCAACAGTGTCGGCGTGCCGTTGCAGACCCTGGTGCTCATCCACCTGAGGGTGAGCCAGATCAACGGCCGCCCGGTCCAGATACCCGTGAAGAAGCGCGAGTTCGAGGAGGCGGGGGAGGAGGACCACCGTCTGCCCCTGGTGGAGACCTGGCGGGAGCAGACCTGCTTCACCGACGCCGAACGCTCCGTGCTGGCGCTGGCCGAGGCCGCGACGCGCATCGAGGGCCACAAGGACCCGGTGTCGGACGAGGTCTGGGCCGAGGCCGCCCGGCACTTCACCGAGCGGGAACTGGGCGCGGTGGTCCTGCACATCGGTCTGGTCAACCTCTGGAACCGCGTCAACGTCGCCACCAAGCAGGAGCCGGTGGACTGGCGCATCAACCCCAAGACGTGGACCCCGATGACCACCCGGCTGCCCGCCGCCCCCTGACCCCCTCCGCCCCTGCGTATCCCGCCTCCCCGTCACGCCCGAGGCCCTGTCCGGCCTGTCTC
>NZ_JBHWVI010000407.1:0-3474 GCF_042737005.1 Streptomyces sp. NPDC060027 | reverse complement strand
CCCCAGCGCAGCTGACGCTCCCCCTCGGATGTGGGCGGCCCTGGCCCTTGCGGGGGCTGCTTCGCTGTCTTCGCCATTGCGGGACCTCTCGTCCTAGACGGGCTGTGTGGTGGCTCTCCTCACGCTGCGGACAGGTCTCCGGGTGCGCGGACACCACAACGCGCCGAGTGTCCCGTCACCTGTGCGCAAAACGTGACATAGGGGTCCAACCCGTTCTCTGTTTGGGCCGCGTCCGCGGGGATGGGGGCGTAATGACGCAGCTCGTCCGTTCAGAGAAGAGCGATCTGCTGCGAACAGGGATGCGCTGCGGGGTGGTGTGTGGCCGCTACAGCCGCTGCCGCGGCAGAAGCGGGAGGTGCCGGGTGAGCCAGGCGCTGCCCAGGCCGATCAGGGCGCCGACGGCGACATCCGTGGGGTAATGGGCACCCGACTGCACCCGCTCGATGGCCAGCAGTGCAGTCGGCACCGCGCAGATGGTGCCGACCAGCGGCCACGTGGGGGCAACGGCGGCGGTGAAGGCCACGGCGGCCGCGGTGTGGCCCGAGGGGAAGGAAGAGGAGTCAGGCCGGTCCTCCACCTCATCGTGCTCGATCCAGTCCTTGGGAGGCCGGGGCCGGTCGACCAGCTGTTTGCCCACGCCGTTGGACACCAGCTGCGCCAGGGCGAGCGCCGCAAGCCCCGAGGCTGCGGACGTTCGCCCGCGCCGTCCGCCGAACGCCGTCATCACGACCGCCGCACCACACCACAGCTTGCTGCTCTCCGCCGCCTCCTCCACCGCCGACAGCAGCCGGCCGACACCAGGTGGAATGCGGGAGGCGGCCCGCTGCGTCAGATGCCGATCCGCTTCGCGAACCCCTGTCACCAGTCTCATGAACCCTGAGTGTCCACAGACCGGCCATTGCACACTCACCCAGCACTCAATGGTCATTCTTCGCCTTCGTCGAGGTGGCGTAGGTCGTCCTCGTCCCATTTCCGGGTGTCGCGGGGCTGGGTCTAGGGCTCGGTCCCGGGCGGGAGTCCGCCGGCGATGGCTCGCTGGCGTACTGCCTCGGCGTCGAACTCCAGGCCGAGGAGGATGGCCAGGTTGCTGATCCACAGCCACACCAGGAAGACGACGACGCCGGCCATCGTGCCGTAGGTCTTGTTGTACGACGCGAAGTTGGAGCGCGCCGACAGCAGAGCGAGTGCACCAGGTAACGTGCAGCTCTTTGATCCTCTATATGCCCTGATGTTCGGATCCTAGAATCCGGGACCCTCCGCAGCCAGTACCCCGTGGGGCTTCGGCCCAGGGGATCTCAGGCGGCACGTTGGGCGCGGTGGCGGACTCTTCTCGGAGTCGGGGACCTTCGACGGGGAGGCGGTCCAGGCCCGCCGATTCTGGGGCGTGTGCGAGCCTTCCCGGCTCAGGTGCCCCAGAATCTGCATTGGAACCGCGTGAGGCTCCCTGGGCTCGGTGGGACGCGACGCCCGCACCTGTCTCCGGCCATGCATCGAGCGGCGTCCGGCGGAAGCGGGCCGCGTGGTCTCCCGTGCTCTCGCCACGTGCAAGTGCTCGGTGACCAGGCGAAATGAGATGGCGCCGGACCAGAGCGGGCGGGGCTTGAGGGCGTCGCGACGAGCTTGCAGAGTGCCAGCCTATGAGCTAGGTAGAAGTGAGCATTTCTGACTAATGGTGTGAATAGGGCGGAGTGGTTGGGGTATTCCGTCGAGGGGGCTAGCGGACGGGAGTACATCGTGATCATCAAGAAGATGCATGACATGGGTATCCGCAGCGAACACGCGTACCTGGCCGCCATGGCGTCTATAGGCCTCACTGTCGTCGCCTGGGCCGGCTCCTTGAAGATAGAGCCCGGCGTCGACATCGCCCGGGCGGACCGCTGGGGTATCTACATCGGCGAATGGGCCCCCACCTTCTTTGGCCTTGGGCTGGCCCTCTCCCAGTACGAGCAGCAGGACGACGCCATCGCCAGCGAACTGCTGGCGGACCAGAGCGTCAGCTGACTGGCGGGGGCTTCACCACGCCCCGGGCAAAGGGCGTTGTGCCAGAGCGCAAGCAGGAATGCGACATGTGCAATTGCCTGCGAGCGCACCTCTCTGTGTGCTGATCGGAGTCGAGACCGGACTCTGACGGTCACCGTCCCGTGCGGTGATACGTCTCGAACGCAGGACGCGGCCGCACGACCTGGAAGGGCTGTCGGGTCCGTCTGGCTCTGCTGAACCGGGAACTTGAAAGACGGAGACATCAGCTTGGAGGAGTTCGAACGAGAAGAGGAACGGCTGCTCGATCGGCTGCGTGTCGCACGGGCCTGTTCCGCGCCCCGAGCGATCGAAGGTGACGCAGTCATGGATGACAAGGAAAAGGTGGTTCTGGCGGCCGCTGTTGTGGGCGGCTATGTGCTGGGTCGCACCAAGAAGGGCCGGATGGCCCTGTCCATTGCGACGTATCTGGCGGGTCGGCGATTCGGCCTCGAACCTCGTCAGCTTGCCGCCGAAGGGATGCGAAGACTGGGGGAGATACCACAGGTCGCCGAGTTGCAGGAGCAGTTGCGAGGCGAAGTCCTGGAAGCGGGCCGCAAGGCCATGAGCGCCGCCGCCGACAGGGGCATGAGCACGCTCGCCGACGCCCTCAGCGAGCGCACGGCCCTGCTCGGCGGGAAGGCGAACGAGGCGGACGAGGACGAGGCGGACGAGGACGAGGCGGACGAGGAGGAGGAAGAAGAGGAAGAGCCGGAGGAAGAAGAGGCGGAGGCCGAGGGAGAGGAAGAGGAAGAGCCGGAAGGCGAATACGAGGAAGAGGAGGAAGAGCCGGAGGAAGAGGAACCGGAGGAAGAGGAACCGGAAGCGAAGCCGCGGAGGCGCCGTGGTTCGCGATCGGATCGGTCCCGCAAGGCACCCGCATCATCGGCAGGCGAGAAGGCCGCTCCCGCCGGTGGACAGAAGCCTCAGACGGCGAAGAAGACCGGTCCGGCCCAGAAGACGACGTCATCGAAGCGAGCCGCTTCCAAGCGCTCCGATCGTCGGAGGTAGGCCGTCATGACCAAGACGGAACAAGACCAGCCAGCGGAGCAGGCGTCGGGTCTGGACCGTGTTCGCGAAGAAGCGACCAAGTTCCTGTCCGCGCAGGTGGAGAATCTTACGGAGAAGGCCGGCGACAAACTGAAGGACGTCGCCGGGCAGCTCAGCGATTCGGCCGAGAGTGGCTCGCTTCCTGCGATCGGTTCCCGCATCCTCCAGGGCGACTCACCGCTGAAGGCCTTCGTTTCTGAGAAGGCCAAGGGTGTCAAGGACAACGTCGTGGAGAAGGCCAAGGGTGTCTTTGGTGGTGGTGGGGGGAAGGGGAAACGGAAGGCCAGTGGCGGCAAGGTCATGAACATCATCGAGGTTCTCGATGTTGGAGTGCCTTTGCGGGATGCGTATGACTACTGGACGCAGTACGACAAGTTCAGCAGCTTTGCCAAGGGTGTTCGCGACGTT
>NZ_JBHWVI010000406.1:0-3475 GCF_042737005.1 Streptomyces sp. NPDC060027 | reverse complement strand
GTCCGGTACGGCCCGGCGGCCCGTACCGGACCCCGGGGCTCCCGGCGGACCCTGGCACCCCCACGGGGAGTCCCCCCATGAGGAAGTCCCCCATGGGGAGTCCGGCGCGGGAGGCCCTACGCCCGGGGCCTTACACGGGATCCCGCTCGACAGGGCAGCTCATGCAGCGCGGGCCGCCCCTCCCCCGCCCCAGCTCGCTGCCCGGGATCTCGATCACCTCGATGCCCTGCTTGCGCAGATGGGTGTTGGTGGTGGCGTTGCGCTCGTAGGCGATGACGACGCCCGGCTCGACGGCGAGGACGTTGCACCCGTCGTCCCACTGCTCCCGCTCGGCCGCGTGCACGTCCTGCGTGGCGGTCAGGACACGGATCTCGCCCAGGCCGAGCGCCGCGGCGATGGCGCGGTGCATGTGCTCCGGGGGGTGGTCGGTGACCTTCAGCTCCTTCTCCCCCACACCCGGTTCGATGGTGTACGAGCGGAGCATGCCGAGCCCGGCGTACTGCGTGAAGATGTCACCGTCGACCATCGTCATCACGGTGTCGAGGTGCATGAGAGCCCGCCGCTTGGGCATGTCGAGCGCCACGATCGTGGTCGCCGAGCCCGCCGCGAACAGCTTGTGCGCGAGCATCTCGACCGCCTGGGGCGTCGTGCGCTCGCTCATGCCGATCAGCACCGCGCCGTTGCCGATGACGAGGACGTCGCCGCCCTCGATGGTGGACGGATAGTCCGCCTGCCCCTCCGACCAGAGATTGAAGTCCTCCTCGCGGAAGAGGGGGTGGTGCCGGTAGATCGCCTCGAAGTGCACGGTCTCGCGCTGCCGGGCCGGCCAGCGCATGGCGTTGATGGAGACCCCGTCGTAGATCCAGGCGGAGGTGTCACGGGTGAAGAGGTGATTGGGCAGCGGCCGCAGGAGGAAGTCGTCGAGGTCCATGACATGGAAGCGCACGGAGGTCGGCTCCGCGTGCGCGTCCAGGAACTCGCGCTTGGTCATGCCGCCGACGAGCGCGGACGCCAGCTCCGGAGCGGGCAGGGTCTCGAAGGCGGCCCGGAGATGGTCGGTGGCGAGCGGCCCGTACTCCTTCTCGCGGAAGACCCGGTCCAGGACGAGCGACCTGGCCGCCGGGATCGCCAGCGTCTCGGCGAGCAGGTCACCGAAGAGGTGGACGGTGACCCCGCGGTCGCGCAGCACGTCGGCGAACCCGTCGTGTTCCGCGCGGGCCCGGCGCACCCACAGCACGTCGTCGAAGAGCAGGGCGTCCTTATTGCTGGGGGTGAGCCTTTTGAGCTCGAGATCGGGCCGGTGCAGGATGACGCGGCGCAGCCGGCCGGCCTCGGAGTCGACATGGAATCCCATGTCTCCATCCTGACCATCCGGACGCGTGTTCACCCGTGGATCGCCCGAGCCGCACCGCATTCATTTCGTCCTCTTGACGATAAGTGGACCCAGCCGTTATCGTCTCACTGACGACAAAGAAGACGAGGAGCCGCCGGGCCCGCCCGGCGCGAGGGGGACTTCATGGCCGACATCACGCGACGCCTCGGCTGGCGCCATCTGCGCGGGGCGCCCACCGCCCACGTCAGGCACCACCGGTCGGGACGCCTCGTCCACGACGGCCCCGGGCTCAGCTTCTGGTACCGCTCACTGACCGCCTCGCTCTCCGAAGTCCCGGTCGACGACCGCGAGCTGGCGATGACCTTCCACGCCCGTACGTCCGACTTCCAGGACGTCGCGGTGCAGGCGACCGTCACCTACCGCGTCAGCGACCCCGCCGTCGCGGCCACCCGCCTCGACTTCTCCATCGACCCCGACACGGGCGCCTGGCGCGGCGCCCCGCTCGAACAGCTGGGGTCGCTGCTGACCGAGACGGCCCAGCAGCACGCGCTCGACGTGCTGGCCCGTACGTCACTGGCGTCGGCCCTCGTCGACGGCGTCGCGGCGGTCCGGGAGCGGATCGCGGGCGGCCTCGCCGCCGAACCGCGGCTGCCCGCCACCGGCATCGAGGTGGTCGCCGTGCGGGTCGTCGCCCTGCGCCCGGAGCCCGAGGTGGAACGGGCGCTGCGCACCCCCGCCCGCGAGCAGATCCAGCAGGACGCGGACAAGGCGACGTACGAACGCCGGGCGGTCGCCGTCGAGCGGGAGCGCGCCATCGCCGAGAACGAACTCGCCAGTCAGATCGAACTCGCCCGGCGCGAGGAGCAGTTGGTCGACCAGCGCGGTACGAACGCGCGCCGCGAGGCCGAGGAGCTCGCGGCGGCGGACGCGGTGCGCGCCGAGGCGGAGGCGGCCCGCACGGTCCGGCTGGCCGAGGCGGAGGCCACCCGGAAGGTGCGGCTCGCCGGGGCCGAGGCGCAGGCGGAGCGCGAGGTCGGCGCGGCACGGGCAGAGGCACAGGCGGCCTGGCTGCGGGTCCACGGAGACGCGGACGTCACCACGCTGCACGCCCTGACCGGCAGCCGGCTCGCGGAGAACCTGCCGCGGATCGAAAGCGTCACGGTGTCGCCGGACGTTCTTACCGGGCTGCTCGCCAAGCTGGGCAACGGGGCCGTCGGGGACCCGGCGTGAGCCTCGCGCCCCGGGTCGTCCTCGTCCATCGGACCACCGAGTACGAGGAGTTGGTGGCCCGGCACGGCACGCACGGGCAGGCCGCGTTCTTCCTGTCCTCCCGCGGCCGGGACATCGCGGAGGTGGCCGAACGGCACCGGCGGGCCCGCGAGGCGCTCGCCGAGGTGGTGTCGGCCATTCCACTGACCTGGCGTCAGGCGCGGCTGGAGCGGGCCGACTTGGACCGCTTCCTGTTCGCGCCGGAGGACGTGGTGGTCGTGGTCGGCCAGGACGGCCTGGTCGCGAACGTCGCCAAGTACCTGGCGGGCCAGCCGGTGGTGGGGATCGACGCGGACCCCGGGCGCAATCCGGGTGTGCTGGTGCGGCACCGGCCCGGGGACGCCGGCGCGCTGCTCGCCTCGGCGCACGGGGGCGCCGCCGATGAGCTGACCATGGTCGAGGCGGTCGCGGACGACACCCAGCGGCTGGTCGCCCTCAACGAGATCTACCTGGGGGCCGCGGGCCATCAGACGGCCCGCTATCGGCTGGGGCTCGACGAGTACGGGGGTGCCGTCGAGCCCCAGGCGTCCTCCGGGGTGCTGGTGGGGACCGGGACCGGGGCCAGCGGCTGGCTCCGGTCGGTGTGGCAGGAGCGGGGCGGGGGGCTGCCGCTGCCGGGGCCCACGGACGAACGCCTGCTCTGGTTCGTCCGCGAGGCCTGGCCCTCGCCGGCCACCGGCACCTCGCTGGTGGCCGGTGAGCTCACCGCGTCCGGGCGGTTGTCCCTCACCGTGGAGTCGGACCGGCTCATCGCGTTCGGGGACGGGATGGAGGGGGACGCGGTGGAGTTGAGGTGGGGGCAGACGGTACGGGTGGGGGTGGCCGGGGTTCGGCTCCGGCTGGTGGGCTGAGGGGCCTGGCGGCCCCCAGCAC
>NZ_JBHWVI010000405.1:0-3552 GCF_042737005.1 Streptomyces sp. NPDC060027 | reverse complement strand
CGGATCGAGCAGCAGTTCGCACAGGTAGCCCACGTCTGATCCAGCGGCGACGGACTGGGATGTACCGGCACGGCCCCGCCCCACCCACCGGCCCGCAGGCACCGGCACCCGCACCGGACCCCGCACACGAGGTCAGCGCCCCGGCGACGGCGGCCGCGGCACCCGCGGCGGCTGACCCGGCGCGACAGGCCCGGGCGCCGAGCCGGGAACGGGACCCCCAGGAGTGGCCGAACCCCGGCCGGACTGCCGGCGAGCCGCGCCCGCGACAGGATTGACGGGGCCGCTGGAGCCCGGCGCCACGCCCGGCCCCCCGGGTGTCGCCGCAGCCGCAGCCGCGGCCGTCGCCCCCGCCACCGCCGGCCTGCCCCAGCTCTCCGGAACCGAGGTGTGCCGCTCCACCGTCCCGCGCTCCCGCGCCGCGGCCAGCCGGGCCGCCTGCTGCGCCGTGGGGGCGAACCCCGGCGCCGCGTTGCCGCTCTGGGACGGGACCTGGCGGGCGGCCATGGCGTTCAGGGCGGCCTGGGTGTCACGGGGGAAGACATCACGGGGCAGCAACTGCGACGCCGCACCGGTCACCTCGACGCGGCGCTGCCCACCCCCCGTCTCGAAGGTGACGCCGTAGCCGAGGAACTGCCGGTCCTGATCGAACATCAGGTCCCCCCGCACCTGCCCGCCCCCCGCCCGGGTCCGCTCAGCCAGATCCTGGAGAGCCTCCGGCATCGGCGCGGTCCGCCCGAGGCTCGCCACATACGCCTCCGCCTCCACGTGCCCCTCCCGGAACCGCGGCTTCCCGTCGGACCCGGTGTGCATCTGCACGGCGCCCACCCGGTTGTCGGGGTGGATGTCGATGGTGAGGCGGCCGTCACCGCCGTACTCGCTGACGAACCGCTCACGCATCGCGGTGAACTGGACCTGGTTCTCCAGCGCCGGGGGCAGGTTCGGCCCGTAGATGGTGACCCGGGCCTCGGGGTCGGCCTCCAGGATGATCTCGGCGTTGGCCACCCCCGTGCCGCCGGCACCCGCGACCAGCCAGGTCTTCGGTGCGCCCTCGCCGCTCACGTCGAAACGGTTCTCGGCGATCTCGTCACCGATGAAGACCCGACCGGGCGCGGCGTCCCTCGCCCGCTCCCACTGGGCCGTGGCGTCGAGCGTCTGGAGCGCGGCCCGCGCGCCGCCGCCCGAGCGCAGTCCGTCCAGCACGCCTTCCTCCCGCAGGATCCCGAGGGTCTGCTGTGCGCCGGTCGCCCCGGCCAGCCGGGCGTGCACCGGGGAGTCGGCGGGCAGCTGCCCGCGTACGGCGTCGAGGGCCTCCGGCAGATTGACCACGTCCCGGCGGTCGACGCCCGGCACCATCTCCGGCGGCAGCCCGGTGGCGACGGTCGGGGTTCCTTCGACCTTGACGTAGACGTCCGAGGAGCCGTCGCCCGGGCGGATGTGCGCGTACAGATGGCCGTCCTGAGCCGGGACCAGCCGCGCGGTCCCGTCGACGACCGGTCCGCGTACGGCGAGCTCGTCCTCCCACAGGCGTACCGCGTCACGCGGCACCCGCGCGGTCGGGTCGGCGAACTGGTGGGCGTCGCCGAGCCCGGTCGTCCGCATGTCCCGTACCTGGTCGGGGGACTGGACGATGCCCTGGCCGGGGTCCAGGTGCCAGCGACCGCGCGCGTCGACGAGCAGGGCGTCCGGGTCGCGCCCGACGAGGCTGGCGCCACCGCCGATGACGACTTCGCGGGTGGGCCACGCGCCCGTCGTGGCGGCCTCCGCGCGCAGCTGCTCCAGCGTGCCGGCGGCGGCCCGGGTGCGCTGATCGGCGGCCCGGGCCGCCGCCCCGGGGAGTTCATAGCGCGGGACGGGGGAGCCGTCGGGCCGGAACCCCGGCAGCGGAGGGGCGTCGGCGGACGTCCCGAGGGGCCGGGCGTGCTCGGCCCGCGACCGGAACTCCCGGAGTTCGGCCACGTCGGCGGCGCCCAACCGCTCGACAGGGACGGCCAGTTCGCGCAGGGCGTCGGTGGCCATCGGGGTCAGGTGCTGGTCGACGATGTCGCGGCGGATGTCGGCGGCCTGGAACTCCGCCGCGTACCGCTCGGAGCCGACCGGAGCCTGAGGCCGCAGCCCGGTGTGGTCGATGAGCGCCGACAACTCGCCGCGCGCCTCCGCGCGTCGGGAGGCGTCGAGGGTGGTGTCGTTCATGCGGGCGGCCAGGTAGTTCAGCTCGCCGACCCGGCCGAGGTCCTCCTCGGTGAGGCTCAGGCGCCGTTCCGTGGCGCCGAGCCGCCCCCGGGCCAGCAGGTCGTCGTGGCTCGGTGCGACGCCCGCGACCTCGGGGTCGCCGGCGGCGGCACGGGTCGCCCGGTCGCGCACCGCGAGCAGTTCGCCGACCTCGTGGCTCAGCGCCCGGCCGACCTGCCGCGGGTCCATGCGGTCGGAGAGCTGGACGACGTGCTGGTCCGAGGTGGTGTTGACGTGCGTCCGCGCGACCGTGCCGGAGGGGAGCGGTACGGCGTCCAGACGCAGGGTGAGGTCCCTGCCCCGGTCGTCGGTGAGCGCGAAGAAGCGGTCGCCCGCGGCGCCGGACCGCAGCTCGACCGAGCGCAGCCGCTGCGGGTACAGGCTCTGCACCACCATCGGCAGGGTGCTCTCCGCCTGCGCGACGACGGCGGCCTGCCGCCCGGGATCAGGGGCCGTGCCGGTGCCCGAGACGAAGCGGCTGCCCGCGACGTCGGTCGCGGTGATGACGGTCGGTTCCGGCCGCGGCGCCGGGGCCGCGGCCGGGGTGTCCCGCCGGGTGTCCTCCGAGGTGTCCCGCCGGGTCTCCGCCGGGGCGGAGCGGCCCGGGTCCCTGCGGTCGAGCGGTTCCTGGTCCACTGGCACTTTCCCCCTTGGCCGGCCTCGTGGCACGTAAGATCTTGGCATGCTGATCGCCCGTTCGACGCAGGAAGCACACCTCTACATGGACCTGCGCGCGTGTGTGTGCGGGGCGGAGGACTTCGAGCGCGAGCACCGTCTCGACGAGCGTGACGGTGTGCTGATCGCGGTGTACGAAGGGGTCTGTCCGCAGTGCGGCCGCGCCCGCTCCTTCGCTTTCCGGCTCACCGACGAACTCCCGCCCGCGCCACCGGCGTTCGGCGGTGCCGAGCCCTCGCGGATCATCGACCCCGGGGAGTTCCTGTGGGTCGCCGACCAGGTCGCCACGGACACGGGGCTGCGGCTGCTGCACACGCCGCCCGCCGAGCGGCGCGAGCAGCGCGCGGGTTCCGCGTTCGCGCTCGCGGCGGTGGAGGAGGTCCTCAAGTTCCTTCCGGAGGGCGCCGATCGCGTCCCCGAGGAGCTGTTCACCTCGGAGCGCGGCCGGGAGGTGTTCCACAAGAACCCGCGCCGTTTCGAGCGGGCCGGACTCCTGGAGAACATCGCCCGCAAGCGCCGCATCCTGGAAGGCGTCGACCACGTCGGCCCGCCGCCGGGCGCGTAGGCGCGTCACGGCGTACGCGGGGGTCGGGGCGCGGCGCTCGCCGCGGCCGGGGGCGCGGTGCCGGGTGCGGTCGGTGTCCGTCC
>NZ_JBHWVI010000404.1:0-3609 GCF_042737005.1 Streptomyces sp. NPDC060027 | reverse complement strand
GAGGAAGCCGGTCGCGGGCACCGCAGCCGGCTTCCTCCGTCGCACGCCCGCTCCCGGCTGGCTTGCAACCGGTCGAGGCCGCGGCCGGGCAAGCGCGCTGACATGCGGGCTCTGGGCTCTGTGCGGGCTCAGGACTGGGCGTCGTTGTCGTTGTCGTGGTCGTCGAATTCGGGGAGATCGGCGGACAGCAGGTGTTCGGCGCCGCCTTCGAGGATCTTGGCGGTCTCGGTGGAGCGGGGGAGCATGGTCTGCTCGTACGTGCGGATGGCCTCGCCGACGGTGGGGGACTCGGCGAGGGCGAGGGCGAGTTCGCTGGCGTCGAGCATGGCGAGGTTGACGCCCACCCCCAGCGGGGGCATGAGGTGGGCGGCGTCGCCGAGCAGGGTCACCGTCGGGTTGTGCTTCCAGGCGTGCGGGACCGGCAGGGCGAAGATGGGGCGGTGGGTGTAGGGGCCGTCGTTGTCGGTGATCATCCGCAGCAGGCTCGGGGACCAGTCGGCGTACCGGTCCAGGAGCAGGGCCCGAAGGTCGTCGGTGTCCTGGATGGTCAGGCCGCTCCGGCTGATCCAGTCGACCGGGACCCGCTGGATGAGGTAGACGCGGATGTGGTCTCCGCCGTTGCGCTGGGCGAACATCCCGCGCTCGCCGTCGGCCGCGTGGGCGCCGCCCTGGCCGACCAGTGCGGAGATCTCGGGATGGCTGTTCTCGACGTCGTTGAACCACGCCTCCAGGAAGCTCACCCCGGAGTACTCGGGGACGGCGGAGGACACGGCGGGGCGCACCCGGGAGAAGGCGCCGTCGGCGCCGATGACCAGATCGGTCTCGATGATGGTGCCGTCGGCGAAGTGCAGCTGTCGGGGCCCGTCGACGGGACCGCTGACCCTCTCCAGGGCGCGGCCCCACTGGATGGTTCCCGGCTGTAGGGAGTCCAGCAGCAGGTCGCGCAGCTGGCCGCGGTCGATCTCCGGCTTGAAGAGCTCGTCGGCCTCCGGGACCTGGTGGGAGGTGATGGTGCCCCTCGGGTCTATCTGACGCATTTCCTGGCCTTCGGGGCGGGCCAGCTTGAAGAACTTCTCCAGCAGGCCGGCTTCGCGCAGGGCGATCTGGCCGTTGTCGGCATGCAGGTCCAGAGTGCCGCCCTGGTTGCGGGCCTCGGGGCCCGCGTCGCGGTCATAGACCGTGATCGCGATGCCGCGCCGCTGCAGGATGCGGGCGCAGGTCAGCCCACCCGGTCCGGCGCCGATGATGCTGATCCTGGCCTGAGGGGGTGCTACGGAGCTCATGAGGGTCCCTTCGTCCGGTGCTGCGGTGCGAGGCCTTGTGCCGCGGACGTGTCCAGCACCGCTGTAATTTTCCAACCGATACAAACATACAACAGTTACAAATATGTGGCTGTTCGAATATTCGAGGTATGGTTCGCAGCATGGATGAGACCGACCGCGCAGCACCGGGCGGGCGGCGCGCACGCAAGAAAGCCGCCACCCGCCAGGCACTGGCCGACACAGCGCTGCGGCTGTTCCTGGAACGCGGCTACGACCAGGTAGGCGTCCGCGAGATCGCCGAAATCGCCGACGTGTCGGTGTCGACCCTGTTCAACTACTTCCCCGACGGCAAAGAAGCCCTGGTCTTCGACGAGGACGCCGGCAACGAAGCCGCCCTGGTCAACGCCGTGACCGACCGGCCCCCAGGCCAGACGATCCCCGAGGCCCTGAGGGCCCACTTCACCGCCTTCGTCACCTCGCCCCACACCCGCGACCCGCGCTTCGCCGAACTCCAGCAACTCGTCCAGCGGACCCCGGCCCTACGCGAGTACGCCCGCGCCATGACCCTGCGCCATGAGAACGCCCTGGCCCGCGCGCTTGCCGACCAGACCGGCCGACCGCACGACGACCTCCTCTGTGCCGCCTACGCCCGGTTCACCCTGGAGACCCTCGCGTTCGCCGGCTCCCGCCCCGACCCTGTCGCCGCCATCGACCAGGCATGCCTCCTGCTCGACCAGGGCTGGACGACCACCGTCGCGCCATACGGCCATCACCCCGGCTAACGGCCTCTGGGGAGGACCGGAAGACCAGTAGGCGGCCAGAGGTCAGGCCATCGGTCGATCGTGCGCGCGGCTTTCCAGCGGCGGGGCAGGACGACGAAGCCTTTGGTGCCTTTGGGCCGGGAGACGATGCGCAGAGTGAGTCAGAGGCGTTCGCGCCCAGAGCATGAGTGCGCCGCCCGTAGTCGCGGTCGGCCAGACCTGGGTGATCTGCGGCTGAGTGAGGCTGAGGGCAGAAGACATCGCGGTCGGCGTCGCGGTCCTTGATGTCGGCGGGCGTCTCTCGTGGGTGTACTGGTGCGTCCATGACGCCGGAACAGCAGGCGCAGGCGCCACCCGCGACCACGGCGCCGCGGACCGCTCCGTAACGTCCTGGGCCCACGACCACGCCGCCGCGCTGCGCCAGCTAGCCGGGGCATCACCGCCCTGCCGGATGTCCCACGGTGGGCGCTGCGCGCACGCCAGGCATCCCGCGCGGCGCACGCCCGCAACCACGGATCAGGACTGGCCGTCCGAGCGGGTGTGCTGCCTCCGGATGGCTTCCTCCAGAGCGATACGGATGCCGAGGTTCAGCTCGCCGGTGGGCGCCCACGCCGTGAGGAGTTCGGCGAAGCGGCGACGCTTGAGGTCAGTGCGCTGACAGACCTCGATCAGGACCGCCCAGGCCTGCTCCGCGCCCAGGCGCCCGAGTGCCATCACGACGCCCACCGCCTGATCAATCACCATGCGGGAAACCAGGTCCTGCGAGAGCCGGCTCACTTGCTCCTGTCGTGACTCCGTCTCAGCAGCAGCAGCGTGCTTGGCGCAGTGCCAGACCTCGGTGGGTGCCACCGGCCGATCAGTATCGGACTCAACAAGGTGGGGCTCGTTTTGCTTGTGGCTGAGAGGCAACGGTTCACTCACTCACGCTCGCCCCCAATTCCCTTCCGTGTCACCCAGTTCAAAGCATGCGCTCCGTGCGGGAGCCGCGCCGTGTCGACAAGCGGATTTGACGCCTGCGAAGGGTGCCGTCACGCCGGGCCACGCCGAGTGACGACGGAGCGGTATGGATGTCGCCTGTGCCGGTCACACGCAGAGTGTGCAGACGACGGCCACCATCCGCTGCAGCGTGGCCACACCGCCACCCTCGGCATGCAGCTACGGAGCACCGGGGGTGCTCGATCAGCTACCGCAACACGGCGGTGCCTGCCACCAGCAGGTGAGCCTCCCTTGACGCGGGCTCGAGTACCCCCGGCAAACCCGTCCACGCCATCGATGTTCAGTATCAACAAAAACACGATGAGCAGGTCGATCAGAGTCCTCGCGGGACGCGACCAGTCGGCCACCGGGAGTGAGAACGCGCGATGGTGTGGCGGCGCCCGTGATCGCTGGTCGGGGGGAGGGGTGTGCCTACGCCGGGTGTCCGCCGACGGCCCGCCGGTAGGCCACGTGCCCGCCCAGCGCGCCGCTCACCGCGACTGCCGTCAGACCGCTCAGTGACCACAGCCTGCCCCTCGTCGAGCGACCGCGCAGCCGTGCGGCCAGGGATGCGGTGTAGAAGGCCACCGCGGCCACGTTCGTGACCGCAT